>NZ_JAGKRH010000100.1:0-29301 GCF_017939245.1 Aeromonas sp. PrichA-15
GGCAACAGGTCGGCGCGAGGCTCAAGGGTAAACAGGGTGTGATGGTTGGCAGAAAGCGCTTGGGCGATGACGGTATAACCTGGCCAGAAGGAGGCAATATCAATATGATGCACGGCGACAGCAGGGTGATGGTGGTGGTGTGTTTGAAGACAGCCAGTTTACCAGCACCCTGTCTGTCAACTTCCACTTCCCCAAGATCCCGCGAAGAACCTTTTTTGTTGCCTGGTGAATGTCACGTCATGCGGCAATAGTTCAATGAGTAATAGCTATATGCCATCAGACAAGAAGTTGAATGACATTATCTATCACCTCTTTAGCTTCTCTACATCCCTCAACCACTCGTTGTGCACAGTGAGGGGAACCTGCCTGTGTGACGCCTTGTTACGAGCCGACCCTTGCACGTGAAGCTGAAGGGAGGGCGTTCAACGGGTCTATGATCCTCACCAGAAATGATGAGAGTGAAGAGTGCCACAGGTTGCCCTATGTCTGGCATTCCCGTTCAACCTGGGTTGTCTCAGCCACCACTGAACACACCGACTGTGCTACCAAAGGGGAACGCTGCCAGACTGTTTGCCAATGGCTTCATATGCTGTCAATGCACGGACCCTGTCGACAAAGCAGGGCATGTCGTGATGTTTTGACAGAGATGAATCCTCTGTCTGGTGTGTTATTCACGTCTTGCTTGGACTGAGTGTGTGTGGCCGCTGAACATCGTGAAAGCGGCGGATATCGAACGGGCAGGGAGGGAGAGCAAGGCGATGTCAGCCCCAATAAAGAGACAAAAAAAGAGCCACACGATGTGTGGCTCTTCATTCAGACTAACGAGTCTGCTCAGGGGCGACCGGCCGGGCTGGTTGCAACGTTGCTGGCAGCGGTGCTGCCACCGTGGCGACCGGAGGTCACGACTTCACTGCGTACCAGGGGAGCGTACTCCACGGGTTCACGGGGTGTCGGGGCAGGAGCTGCAGCCGGCGTTGCCATGGGGGCATAAGCCTTGCGGGCACGGGCCAATACACCGGCACCCTTGCTGACCTTCACTTCGGGGCTGGTTGCTGGCTCGGTTTGCACCACGGCAGCCGGCATCTCGACGACCTCCGCCTCGGCGGTGGCCGTCTCCTCAGCGATCACGACAGGTGCCGCTTCAGCAACCGGTGCAACCTCTTCTGGAATGGCCTCAACTTGTTGGGTCTGCTCGACAGCGTCGATCACGGCGACAGGTTCGTCATGAGAGGCGGTGTTGACGATAGGTTCGACCATCTCGGGTTCGACAACTGCCACTTCGGCGACGGGTTCAGCGTCTGCTTGCGCAGCCTGCTCAACTTCGTCAGTGGAGGGCGCATCCACAGCCTGGGCTGCCAGTGCTTGCTCTGCCGCTTCCTCAGCAACGGCTTCAGCCACCACGTGTTCGGTTAGTGCGGCGGAGGCCTGCAGGGCGACAGCAACCGCTTCTGCGCTCGGAATGGTGATGACAGGCACAACCGGTTCTTCCACCTTCACCTGAGCCGCATCGGCCTGGGCCGCGGTAGTCAGCTGCACTTCACCTTGTGCTTCCTCTTCACGCTGGCCACGAGCCTCTTCGTTGATGCGCTTGCGACGTTGCCCTTCGATGCGCTGATTGCGCGGGGTACGGCGGGAACGACGCTGACCTTCGCCTTGCTCTTCTTGTTGCTCAGCAGCGGCGGCTTGCACGTCGGCGACATCGGTGATTTGCTCGTCAGTCGGCAGGGCAGGGGTGTCGGTCGCGGCGACATCGACACGGATCTGCTTGCGCAGTTGGCGACGTTCGCGGCGCTCGGCCACTTTTTGCTCTTTTTCCTGACGCGGTTCAGCGCTGGCGACCGCAGTATCAACGGTATCAACCGCTTCGACGCTCACCTCGGCACGGGGTTCGCGGGGGGCGCGAGGTTCACGAGCCGGACGCGGGGCACGAGGTTCGCGCTCCTGGCGGGGTTCGCGAGGCTCACGCTCCATGCGCTGTTCGGTGCGCACTTCGCCACGGGGTTCCCGTTCCTGGCGCGGTTCCCGCTCTTGACGAGGCTCACGCTCTTTGCGCGGGCGACGATTGCGATCACTGCTCTCGCGGCTGGCTGCGCCTTCACGCTTCTCGCCGGCCTCGGCATTGCGACTGCCGCGGTTGTCATCGCGACGGCCACGTTGACCACGGCTGCGGGATTCATCGCGCTGGTGACGGTGCCCGTCATCCTTGCGAGCTTCGCGCTGGGCGGCCGGTTTGTCGGCAGGCGCCTTCACCTCGGCCGGAGCAGCATCGGAGGAGGCACCGAACAGGCCGGAGAAGGCCTTGGCCAGCTTGCCAAAGAAGCCGACTTGTTCTGCAACCGGAGCGGGAGTCGCAACAGGAGCCGGGGCGGTGGGCGCAACCGGCTGGGGAGCCGGGGCAAACCCTTGCAGCAGCGGCTGTTCGCGCTCGACTACCTGAGCCTGGCGCGGCTGATAGACCGGCTTGGCAATCTCGGTTTTGAGCTCGTAGCTGGCCGCTTCCGGGATCTCGTTCTGACGGATGCGGGTCACTTCGTAGTGCGGGGTTTCCAGATGCTGGTTCGGAATGATGTAGACACGCACATCATTGCGCTGTTCCAGATTGGCGATGGAGGTACGCTTCTCGTTGAGCAGATAGGCGGCCACATCGACCGGCACCTGGGCATGAACCTGCTCGGTGTTGTCCTTCATGGCCTCTTCTTCGATGAGACGCAGGATGGACAGGGCGAGGGATTCGTTGTCACGGATGACCCCCTGACCCTGGCAACGGGGGCAGATATGGCTGCTGGACTCGTTGAGGGAGGGACGCAGACGCTGGCGAGACATCTCCAGCAGACCGAAACGGGAGATACGGCCCAGCTGGATACGGGCACGATCCTGATGCACCGCTTCACGCAGACGGTTTTCCACTTCGCGCTGATGGCGAACCGGGGTCATGTCGATGAAGTCGATGACAATCAGGCCACCCAGGTCACGCAGGCGCAGCTGGCGGGCAATCTCGTCTGCTGCTTCCAGGTTGGTCTGCAGGGCGGTCTCTTCGATATCGCCGCCCTTGGTGGCGCGGGAGGAGTTGATATCGATGGAGGTCAGTGCTTCGGTCGGGTCGATGACGATGCTGCCGCCGGAGGGCAGGCGCACTTCGCGCTGGAAGGCCGATTCGATCTGGCTCTCGATCTGGAAGTGGTTGAACAGGGCGACATCACCCTTGTACAGCTTCACGCGATTGAGGAAATCGGGGCGGACCAGCTCGATATGTGACTTGGCGCGCTCGAAGATGACCGGGTTGTCGATCAGGATCTCACCCACATCGCGACGCAGATAGTCACGGATGGCGCGCACGATGACGTTGCTCTCCTGGTGAATGAGCACCGGAGCGGAACGTTGTTGTGACGCCTTGTGGATGGAGTCCCAGTGATTGAGCAGAACGTTCAGATCCCACTCCAGCTCTTCCGGGGACTTGCCCACACCGGCGGTGCGCACGATGAGGCCCATGCCGTCCGGCACGGTCAGTCCGCTCAGGGCTTCCTTCAGCTCGGTCCGCTCGTCACCCTCGATGCGACGGGAGATGCCGCCGGCACGGGGGTTGTTCGGCATCAGCACCAAGTAGCTGCCAGCCAGACTGATGAAGGTGGTGAGGGCTGCACCCTTGGTACCACGCTCTTCCTTGTCGATCTGGACAATCACTTCCTGGCCTTCGCGGACCACTTCTTTGATGTTGGGACGACCCTGATAGGAGTAACCGGAGGGGAAGTAATTGCGGGCGATTTCCTTTAACGGCAAGAAACCGTGGCGTTCGGCGCCATAGTCAACAAAAGCAGCTTCGAGACTGGGTTCTACTCGGGTGATTTTGCCCTTGTAAATGTTCGCTTTTTTCTGCTCGTGTCCCGGACTTTCAATATCCAAATCGTAGAGCTGTTGTCCGTCAACCAGCGCTACGCGCAACTCCTCTTCCTGAGTCGCGTTGATTAGCATTCTTTTCATTGAGTTCTCATTATTTTGTCATTTTGATTCCTCCACTGGGTCCTGCCGGCGCCGGCCTCGGGTCTTCAGCATGCTGGGGCAACCTCCCGGTTGGGGTATGCATGAGGCGCAAACTAAGGGCACTCTGGTTCAGCCTTCTCGAGAGGGCGTGAATTAAGGATACCGATGTGGAGACAATTTACGTCGGCTCTGTTTGTGTTCTCCATGCGTTGTACCTCGCACCCGGGAACCGTCATGTTCTTGTATACACGGTGTTTCGGGATTGGGTGGCATACATTTTGGCCACTTAGTACAAGGCTTGAACACAATGACAAAACCTTGTTTATTATCCCATTTAAACCACTTTTATAGCAAGACGCCATTTTTTAACAAAGCATGGAGCCAAGGGCTGTCAGCGGTGTTAAAATCCGCGCCATGACACAGATACATCAACAAGTGCAGCTGCTCACCATCGAAGCTGAGCATGACGGGCAGCGCATCGACAATTTTCTCAAGACTCAGTTAAAGGGCGTCCCCAAGAGCCTGATTTATCGCATCCTTCGAAAAGGGGAGGTGCGGGTCAACAAGAAGCGCATCAAACCGGAATACAAGCTTTGTGCCGGTGACGAGGTGCGTGTGCCCCCCGTGCGTGTGGCAGAGAAGAATGAGTTGCCTTCTGCCAACCTCGGCAGCATCCAGCGTCTGGAGAGTCAGATCCTGTTTGAAGACGACGCCATGATAGTGCTCAACAAGCCGTCCGGCATGGCAGTTCACGGCGGCAGCGGCCTGAGTTTTGGCGTCATCGAAGGGCTGCGTGCCCTGCGCCCCGAAGCCCGTTTCCTCGAACTGGTGCACCGGCTGGATCGCGACACCTCCGGCGTACTGCTGGTTGCCAAGAAGCGCAGTGCCCTGCGCAGCCTGCACGAGCAGCTGCGGGTCAAGACCATGCGCAAGCAGTATCTGGCGCTGGTGCGTGGCCAGTGGCAACCCCACGTCAAGGTGGTCAATGCGCCACTTCGCAAAAATGATCTGCAATCCGGCGAGCGGGTGGTGCGGGTCAGCAGCGATGGCAAGCCCTCCGAGACCCGGTTCCGGATTGCCCGTCAGTTTGCCGAGGCCACCCTGGTCGAGTGCAGCCCCATCACTGGCCGTACTCACCAGATCCGTGTCCACACCCAGCACGCCGGCCATCCCATCGCCTGCGATGACAAATATGGTGAGGCCGGTTTTGATGAAAAGATGCGAGGGCAGGGGCTAAAGCGTCTGTTCCTGCACGCCTGGAAGCTCACCTTTACTCATCCGGTGGACGACCGGGAGATGCAGGTGGAAGCACCATTGTCACCGGAACTTGAGGCGTTTCTCGCCAAGCTGCCACGCTGACAGCCATGAAAAACGGGAGCCTTGGCTCCCGTTTTTCATGGCAGAGTTCTTGTTATGGCAGAGCCAAGCCGTGGCGACCCAGGAGATCAACCAAGCCTATCAGGGGAAGACCGACAAGGGCGTTGGGATCGCGCCCCTCCAGCGCCTTGAACAAGACGATGCCCATTCCCTCGCATTTGAAGCTGCCGGCACAATCCAGAGGACGTTCGGCCTCCACATAGCGACGGATGGCGGCTTCGTCGAGCGAGCGAAAATGCACGGTGAAAGGCTCGACGAGCTGCTCGGCATGGCCATTCGCAGCATTGATCACACAGAGCCCGGTGTAAAAGATGATGTGCTTGCCTTGTGCCTGCAGCAACTGCTCGACCGCCTTCTCCACCGTGCCGGGCTTGCCGAGGATCTGCCCGTCACAGACGCACACCTGATCTGAACCGATGATCAATCCTTGATCACGGTCAGCGGCAACGGCATTCGCCTTGGCAAACGCCAATCTGCTGACCAGGGCTTCTGCGGTCTCCCCGTGTCGCGCCGTCTCATCGACTTGAGGCGCAGCACAGTGGAATGGCTGACCGAGTTTTTCCAGCAAGGTTTTGCGGTAGGACGAAGTGGACGCGAGAATCAAGGAAGGCTGCATGTTTTGATGATATCCATTTATAAATCAATTGGTTGATTCTATCTGTGCAGATGGGGCCACGCAAACAGGAGATGTCTAGAGCGGGACTCGCCTAATTAGCGGGAAGCATGCATGCTGAGGGAACCACAGCGCAAACACAAGAGATCGGAATTGAGCGTGATGACACGATATGCGGCCTTGGTCATGGCACTGATCTCCTTCGCCAGCTGGGCAGGGACATGGCAACTTCGCCAGGGGGATGAGGGGGTGATGCTTTGGACTCAGCCACATCCTCCGACCTCTTTTCAGGCCTTACGTCTGGAGATGCGGGTGAATGCCGATCCTGGCGCGCTGATCACGGTGCTGCGCAACACGGCGCGCCATGAAGAGTGGTTGCCCCAGAGTCGTGAAGTCAGGGTGCTGGCCAGATCGGGTCCCGACGATGATCTGGTCTATACCCGCCTGGCATCTCCCTGGCCGGTGCAAGACAGGGAGCTCATCACCCGCTCCCATCTGAGTCGACGTATTGATTGCGGCCTGACTCTCGAGGTGTGGGCAAAGCCGAATGCCCTGCCATTGCATGCAGGGCTGTTCCGGATCCAGGAAAGCGCCGGACGGTGGGAGGCGCTACCCCAACGGGATGGCAGCACACTCGTTCGGCTCGAAACCTATACCAATCCGGGCAACAACTTGCCGGGCTGGCTGGTCAATCCCATTGCCATCAAGGCTGCCGTGGGCAGTTTCAAAGCCATACGCCGACTGATGGAAGCCGAGCCCAGAGTGGCTGCGACACCAGGCCTGCTGGGGAGCGACCCGCGCTGTTCTGCCACCTGATGAGACACCAAGGAGCACATCCGGTGGACAGACAGGGGTGGGGAACAGGATCCTGTGCCAGATCCTGCACGATATGGCATAATCGGCCACCGATGAGCACAAGTTCCTCTTGCAGGAGCCTGTGAAGGTAAAATCATCGGCGGTAAGGACTTTTTCCTTTGACTATCCCTTGTTGGACCTATAATATTCGCGCCCTATGCAAAAGGTGAAGTTGCCCGTTAAGGTTGATCCAGTCCGTAATGCCTTGAAGCTACTCGATTATGTCGGGATAGTGGAAAAGTCGCAGATGCCCAGGCTGGAGGAATCAACCGAAGGCTTGCGAAGTGATGTGGATGTCACACTGCACTTTGGCAAAGATGTCCAGAAGTTGACCGTTATGAAAGGCACTGCCCATGCCAAGGTCGACCTGGTTTGCCAGCGTTGTGGTGAGACGTTTGAACACCTTTGTGAAGCTAGTTTTATTTACACTCCGCTGTTCGAAAGAACAAACGAGGAAGAACTGCCGGAAGCTTATGAGCCCATTGAGTTGGACGAAAACGGCGAGATAGATCTTCATCAAATCCTGGAGGATGAACTCATCCTCTCGTTGCCTCAGGTAGCCATGCATCCGGTGGATGTGTGCCCCAGAGGAAACATGGAGATGACCTGGGGTGAAATCGAACCTGCTGATGAGCGGCCGAATCCCTTTGCAGTTCTTGAAGCGCTCAAACGTAAGTGAATTTTAGGAGTTAGCCTACCATGGCCGTACAACAGAACCGTAAAACCCGCGCCAAGCGTGGCATGCGTCGTTCCCACGATGCGCTGACCACCGCTGCCCTGACTGTTGATCAGACCAGTGGCGAAATTCATCGTCGTCACCACGTGACTGCCGATGGTTTCTACCGCGGTAAAAAGGTAATCGCTTAAGGATTGCCTTTGTCTACGCAAACTGTCGCGCTAGACATAATGGGGGGAGATATCGGCCCCTCGGAAACAGTGCCTGCCGCCGTGCAGGCACTGTCTCTTCTACCCCAGCTAAAACTTGTTCTGGTCGGTGATCAACACCAGACCGCCCCTCTTCTGCAGCAACATGGCCTGCTCAACCACCCTCGCGTTCGTCTCGTGCATGCCTCCCAGGTCGTGGGCATGGGCGAAAAGCCTATCGTGGCGCTGCGTACCCTGAAAGACTCCTCCATGCGCGTGACCCTGGATCTGGTCAAGAGCGGCGCTGCCGATGCCTGTGTCAGTGCAGGCAACACCGGTGCCTTGATGGCCATGGCCAAGTGCGTGCTCAAATCCTTGCCCGGTGTTGACCGGCCAGCCCTCATCAAGGCGCTGCCCACATTGAGTGGAAAGCGGACCGTGATGCTGGATCTGGGTGCGAACGTGAGCTGCGATGCCGACACCCTGTTGCAATTTGCCGTGATGGGCGCCGTAGTCGCAGAGAAGGTGGAGGGGATACCTTCACCCAGAGTGGCACTGCTCAACGTAGGGGAGGAGGAGATCAAGGGCAACGACCTGGTGCGCCACAGCGCCGAGTTGCTGCGCCAATGCTCCGCCCTGAATTTTGTCGGTTTCATTGAGGGGGACAGGATCTTCAGCGGCGAGTGCGACGTGATCGTCTGCGACGGTTTCGTGGGCAACGTGGCGCTCAAGACCGCGGAGGGGGTGGTGCGGATGATGGCCGAACTGGCCGGATATCCGCGCAAAAAACGCAGTTTTCTTGGTCGACTCGCCGGATTTATGTTCAAACGGCGTTTCTCTTACCTGAACCCCGACCAGTATAATGGCGCGAGTCTGTTAGGATTGCGCGGCATTGTGGTAAAAAGCCATGGGCGGGCCGAGCGCCGCGCTCTGTGTCATGCGATTCTGCTGGCCGCACAAGAAGCCAGACATCAACTTCCATTGCAAATTGCAGATCGCCTTGAATCTGTCTTTTCCGACAGGGATTTATAAAACTCTATGCATAGCAAAATTCTGGGTACTGGCAGTTATCTGCCGAGTTCGGTTCGTACCAACGCCGATCTTGAACAGATGGTTGAAACCAGTGACGAATGGATCGTGGAACGCACCGGGATCCGTGAACGCCGTATCGCCGGAGCCGACGAAACCGTCGCGACCCTTTCTCATCAGGCGGCCTTGCGTGCGCTTGATGCGGCAGGTCTGACTGCCGCCGATCTGGACATGATAGTGCTGGCCACCACCAGCGCAGAGAATGCCTTCCCAGCTGCTGCCTGTGAACTGCAGGGGCTGCTTGACGTACCGGGGATCCCGGCGTTTGACGTAGCCGCCGCCTGTGCCGGCTTTACATATGCTCTCGCCATCGCCGATCAGTTCGTCAAATCCGGCGCTGCTCGCCACGTGCTGGTTGTCGGTGCGGACGTGCTGTCACGTATGTGCGATCCCGAGGATCGCGGCACCATCATCCTGTTCGGGGATGGGGCAGGGGCCGTGGTCATCGGTGCCAGCGACACTCCTGGGATCCTCTCCACCCATCTGCATGCCGATGGCCGTTATGGCGAGCTGCTCAAACTGCCGCAGCCCCGTCGCGGCATGCCGGGTGCTGAGCTCGAAGCCTACATGTACATGAAGGGCAACGATGTCTTCAAGGTGGCGGTGACACGCCTTAGCGAGATCGTGACCGAAACCCTGGCTGCGGCCAACGTCGAGCCGAGCGAGCTGGACTGGCTGGTGCCCCATCAAGCCAACTTCCGCATCATCAATGCCACCGCCAAGAAACTCGGCATGGGGCTCGACAAGGTGATCCTGACCCTGGATCGTCATGGCAATACCTCCGCGGCCTCCGTGCCCATCGCCTTCGATGAAGGGGTGCGCGATGGTCGCATCAAACCCGGCCAGCTGGTCCTGCTGGAAGCCTTCGGCGGCGGTTTTGCCTGGGGCTCTGCGCTGGTTCGCCTCTGATACCGAGCGGTGCCCGGTCCTCGGGCGCCCGCTTACCGAATTCGTCTTACCTTAAAGGAATCAATGATGACCCGATTTGCCATTGCCTTCCCGGGACAAGGCTCCCAGAGCGTCGGCATGCTGGCCGAGCTGGCTGAGCAACACGCCGTGATTAAAGAGACCTTCGCCGAGGCGAGCCAGGTGCTGGGTTATGACCTGTTTGCCCTGGTGATGGCAGGCCCGGCCGAGGATCTCAACAAGACCTGGCGTACCCAGCCAGCGCTGTTGACCGCCTCCGTCGCGCTGTGGCGCCTGTGGCAACAACAAGGCGGGGCAACCCCTGCCGTGATGGCCGGCCACAGCCTGGGGGAATACTCCGCTCTGGTGTGCAGCGGCGCGCTGGCGTTTGCCGATGCCGTCAAACTGGTCGAGCTTCGTGGTCTGGCCATGCAGGAAGCCGTACCGGAAGGGACTGGCGCCATGGCTGCCATCATCGGTCTGGACAACGAGAGCATCGCTGCCAACTGTGAGAAAGCGGCCCAGGGGCAGGTGGTCTCTCCGGTCAACTTCAACTCTCCGGGCCAGGTGGTCATCGCCGGCCACAAAGAGGCGGTCGAACGTGCCAACGTGCTGATGAAAGAGTCAGGCGCCAAGCGTGCCCTGCCGCTGCCGGTCTCCGTGCCTTCCCACTGCGCCCTGATGAAACCGGCCGCAGAAAAGCTGGCCGCCGCCCTGGATGGGATCGAGATCAAGGTTCCCGCCATCGCCGTCATCAATAATGTCGACGTCTCTTGTGAGCAGGATCCTGCCGCCATCAAGCAAGCCCTGGTGCGTCAGCTGTTCAGCCCGGTTCGCTGGACTGAAACGGTAGAGCGCATGGCAAACGACGGTGTTACCCTCGAAATCGAGATGGGCCCGGGCAAGGTGTTGACCGGCCTGGCCAAGCGCATCGATGCGCGAGTGGAAGGTATTCACGCCAACGACGCCGCCTCGTTCGAGCAGGCGCTGGCTCAGATCAAGTAAACAGGAGCAAGTCATGAGTTTTACCGATAAGGTTGTGTTGGTCACTGGCGCCAGCCGTGGCATTGGTCGTGCGATTGCGGAGACGTTTGCTGCTCGTGGCGCCAAAGTCGTGGGGACCGCGACCAGCGAGAGCGGTGCCGAGGCGATCAGTGCTTACCTGGGTGAGCAAGGCTGCGGCATGGCACTGAACGTGACCAGTCAGGAATCCATCGAAACCGTCTTCGCCGCCATCAAGGCGCGTTTTGGCGACATCGACATCCTGATCAACAACGCCGGCATCACCCGCGACAACCTGCTGATGCGGATGAAGGATGACGAGTGGAACGAGATCATCGACACCAATCTCACCTCCCTGTACCGTCTGAGCAAGCCGGTATTGCGTGCCATGATGAAGAAGCGCAACGGTCGCATCATCAGCATCGGTTCCGTGGTCGGCACCATGGGCAACGCCGGTCAGGTCAACTATGCTGCTGCCAAGGCTGGTCTGGTTGGCTTTACCAAGTCGCTGGCCCGTGAAGTGGCATCTCGTGGCATCACGGTGAATGCGGTTGCTCCCGGTTTCATCGAGACCGACATGACCAAGGCGCTCAATGAAGAGCAGCGCGCCGGCATCATGAATCAGGTGCCTGCCGCCCGTTTGGGCGATCCGAAAGAAATTGCTGCCGCTGTGGTATTCTTGGCATCGGATGATGCCGCCTATATTACCGGCGAAACCCTGCATGTTAATGGCGGGATGTACATGGTGTAATCAATTTGTCGTGAGTTCTGTTCAAATTTGCGATAATACGCCGAAGTTTGGCGAATTTCGTGGTTTGACCAGCGGCAAGTCACTTGCAAACTCACGTCAATTGAATACACTACCCCAACCAGACGCAATAGCGTATTTTTAAAGGAAAATTCAGGTCATGAGCAACATCGAAGAACGCGTAAAGAAAATCATCATCGAACAACTGGGTGTTAAAGAAGAAGACGTGAAGAACGCTGCCTCCTTCGTCGACGACCTGGGCGCTGACTCTTTGGATACCGTTGAACTGGTAATGGCGCTGGAAGAAGAATTCGATACCGAAATTCCTGATGAAGAAGCCGAGAAGATCACCACTGTTCAAGCGGCTATCGACTACATCACCGCTAATCAGGAATAAGTTCCTGTTCTGAAAGAAGCGGCCCAAGGGCCGCTTCTTTTATGTTTACCCCTTTCAAAACACCTCTCGGAGACTACCTCAGTGTCAAAACGCAGAGTCGTGGTGACCGGCTTGGGGATGCTTTCCCCGGTAGGCAACACTGCCGAATCCAGCTGGCAAGCCCTGCTCAACGGGCAGAGCGGCATTTCCCTCATCGACCACTTTGATGCAAGCGAGTTCGCAACCCGTTTCGCAGGCCTGGTCAAGGATTTCGACCCCGAAGAGTTCGGCATCAACCGCAAAGAAGCCCGCAAGATGGATCTCTTCATCCAGTATGGCGTGGCGGCGGGTGTTCAGGCCCTGGAAGATTCCGGCCTGATCATCAACGAAGAGAACGCGGAGCGGGTAGGCGTTGCCATCGGCTCTGGTATCGGCGGTCTGGGTCTCATTGAGCAGAACCACAGCAGCCTCATCAATGGCGGCCCCCGCAAGCTGAGCCCTTTCTTCGTTCCGTCCACCATCATCAATATGGTGTCCGGTCATCTTTCCATCATGAAAGGCATGCAGGGCCCGAACATCGCCGTGACAACCGCCTGTACCACGGGTACCCATGCCATAGGCATGGCTGGCCGGATGATCGCCTATGGCGATGCGGACGTGATGGTCGCCGGTGGTGCCGAGAAAGCCTCCACCCCCATGGGCATGGGCGGCTTTGCCGCTGCCAAGGCGCTCTCCACCCGCAATGACGAACCACAGAAGGCGAGCCGCCCCTGGGACAAGGATCGCGACGGTTTCGTGCTGGGCGACGGTGCCGGCGTACTGGTGCTGGAAGAGTATGAACATGCCAAGGCTCGCCGCGCCAAGATCTATGCCGAGCTGGTCGGCTTTGGCATGAGCGGGGATGCCTATCACATGACGGCCCCTCCCTCGGACGGCGATGGTGGCGCACGCGCCATGAAGAACGCCATCAAGGATGCTGGCATCGCACCCGAGCAGATCGGTTACATCAATGCTCACGGTACCTCTACCCCCCTTGGGGATGTGGCAGAGCTGCGCGGCATGAAGAAGGTGTTTGGTGAACATGCCAGCGCCCTGATGGTCAGCTCCACCAAGTCCATGACAGGCCACCTGTTGGGTGCGGCTGGCGCCATCGAGGCGATCATCACCGTGCTCTCTCTGCGTGACCAGATGGTGCCTCCCACCATCAACCTGGACAACCCGGATGATGAGTGCGACCTGGATCTGGTGCCGCACGTTGCCAAGGCCGGCAGCTTCGAATATGCCCTCTCCAATTCCTTCGGTTTTGGCGGCACCAATGGCTCCCTGATCTTCAAACGCGTATAATTCGCTCTGGGCGAATGATAAGGCCCGATACGGCAGTATCGGGCCTTTTTTATCGGAGGGATCCCCTTGCTGATTAATGGAATACCCACAGAAACACTGTCAGCCAGGGATCGTGGGCTGGCATACGGTGATGGTCATTTCACCACCATGCTGGTGAGGGAAGGGAAGGTACTCTGGTGGCAGGACCATCTGGCCCGGCTGCAACATGCCAACGCCCGGCTTGGTTTTGGCGAGCACTCCTGGGACCTGCTTGCCGACGAAGCGGCGCAGCTGGCTTCTGGGCAGACACAGGCTGTCGTCAAGATAATGCTGACCCGGGGCGCCGGTGGGCGGGGATATGACGCCGCAGGCTGTGACACGCCCACTCGCATCGTCTCTCTGGCACCTTATCCTGAGCATTATCATGATTGGCAGCAAACCGGCATCAATGCCCTGGTATGCCAGCAGCAGCTTGGTGACAGTCCCATGCTCGCCGGTCTCAAGACGCTGGGGCGCCTCGAACAAGTGATGCTGAAGCGCGAACTTGCTGCGCGTGGCGGGGTCGAAGGTATAGTCTTGAACAGCCGGGGATTTCTGGTAGAAGGGGTCAGCGCCAATCTGTTTTGGCGTCGTGGCAGGACGGTGTTCACACCGGATCTCACCCGCGCCGGGATCGATGGCATCATGCGCAAGCGCGTGATGACGATGCTTAAACAGATGGGCATTGAACTGCGTGTCGTTGAGGCTCCATTGGAGTCACTCTGGCAGGCGGAAGAAGTCTGGCTGACCAATACCCTGATGGGGATTGTCCCGGTCACCCGCATCGGGGATATGCACTATCCCAGTCCGGTATTGATCCGCCGTTTACAGGAGCGCTTGGTCATTGAAGTTTAATCGGCTTTACACCCTGCTCGCAGGGGCGGCACTCTCTGTCGCCGTTGTCGGAGGGTACGTGTATCACAAGTGGCAACAGGTGGAGACGCTCACCAACAAGGGGCCAACACGCCTCTTTACCGTCGAAAAAGGCGCCCATGCGGCGCGCCTGATTGCCGAACTGGGGGAGGGGGAAACCAGCCCCTGGGCGGTGCGTCTCTGGTTGCGCGGTCATCCCGAACTGGTGGCCATCAAGTCCGGCACCTATGAAATCAAGGAAGGGGCGCCGCTCAAGGAGACTCTCTCTCTCTTTGCTTCCGGCAAGGAGTTTCACTTCAGCCTGACCTTTGTCGAAGGGTCCCGATTTGAGGATTGGCTGAAGCAACTTTCCAGCGCCCCCTATCTGGAGCGCCTGACTCTGGAGCAGAGCGAAACCGAGCTGGCTCAGGAGCTCGGCATCGAAAATGGCAAGCTGGAGGGGTGGTTCCTGCCGGAAACCTACGCCTATACCACTCATGCCAGCGATCTTTCGATCCTGCGCCGCGCCTATCAGGACATGAAAACGTTCCTAGAGGCTTCCTGGGAGAAGCGTCAGGCCAATCTGCCTTACAAGACTCCCTATGAAGCGCTCATCATGGCCTCCATCATCGAAAAAGAGACGGGCCAACCGGATGAACGGGCCCAGATTGCTTCTGTGTTCGTCAACCGTCTACGCCTTGGCATGAAGTTGCAGACCGACCCTACCGTCATCTATGGGGTGAAGGAGAGGTACGATGGCAACATTCGCCGCAGCGATCTGACCGACGTGAACCCCTACAACACCTATGTGATCGACGGTCTGCCTCCGACGCCCATCGCCATGCCGGGCAAGGCCTCCATCGAGGCGGCGCTCAACCCCAAATCGACCGACTATCTCTACTTCGTTGCCAAGGGGGGCGGTGCCCACTACTTCTCCAAGACCCTCGATGAACACAATCGGGCGGTGCGTGAATACATATTGAAGAAACCCTAATGTCTAAATTTATCGTGATTGAAGGATTGGAAGGGGCAGGGAAGAGTTCTGCGGTGCGCTATGTGACCGACTATCTGCAAGCCCACGGAGTTGCGCGGATCGAGTGCACCCGGGAGCCGGGCGGCACGCCGCTGGCGGAACGCATGCGGGCCATCGTCAAGGAAGTGCACGACGAGCGCCTGACCGTCGAGGCCGAGCTGCTGTTGATGTACGCCTCCCGGGTACAACTGGTGGAGACCCGGATCAAGCCTGCCCTGGCAGACGGCATCTGGGTAGTGGGCGATCGCCACGATCTCTCCTCCCAGGCCTATCAGGGGGGTGGCCGCGGCATCGATGCGAACCTCATCGGCGCCATCAAACGGGCGGTCCTCGGGGATTTCAAGCCGGATCTGACGCTCTATCTGGACATCGATCCTGCCATCGGCCTGCAGCGGGCCCGCCATCGCGGCGAGCTGGACAGGATTGAGCTGGAGCAGATCGGCTTCTTTGAACGTACCCGCCAGCGTTACCTCGAGTTGGCGGCCGCCGATGATTCCATCCAGGTCATCGATGCCGGGTTGCCCCCGGCGCAAGTCAAAGCCGCCATCGAGGCAGCCCTTGAGCATTATCTGGCAAGCGAGGGGCTATGTATCCCTGGCTGATCCCGGATTGGCATGCCTTGAGCGAGACGTCCCGGGCCGGACGGCTCGGCCACGCCTGGTTGCTGCTAGGCGATCCCGGCCTTGGCAAGGAGCAGCTTGCAGAGCGACTGGCGCGACTGCACCTGTGTCAGCATCCACAACGAGGTGAGCCCTGCGGTCAGTGCCACTCCTGCCAGCTTTTTGAGAAGGGGCATCACCCGGATCTTGGCACCCTGGGGCCAGAGGGCAAGACCATAGGTGTCGAAGCCATCCGGGAGATTTGCAGCCGCCTCCAGAGCACGTCCCAGCTCGGTCGCGGCAAGGTGGTGATCATTCAGGAGGCGGAGCGCATGACGGAGTCTGCCGCCAATGCTTTGCTGAAGACGCTGGAAGAGCCGGCTGGCGACAGTCTGTTGCTGCTCATCGCATCCCAGGTATCTCGCCTGCTCCCCACCATCTTGAGCCGTTGTCACAAGCATGTCTGCCAGCTCCCCTCTGAGGGGGAGACCCTTGCCTGGCTCGCCGAGCAGGGCCATCAGGCGACCCAGGCCCAGGTGCGGATCTGCCAGGGTGCGCCGCTGCGGGTGCTGAGCTATATCGAAGCACAGCAAGATGATGCCAGACGGGCATTGCTCGACGGATTTGTCTCGCTGGCATCGGCCCCCACCCGTGCGGCGAATGTCTGCGCCCAGTTGGCCGAGGATAATCAGGTCCGGCTGCACTGGTTGCAGCTCTTCTTGTGCGATGCCCTCAAGCTTCAGGCTGGCTGCGGCCATCATCAACTGGCGATGCCGGATCTTGCATCACTCAGCCAGCAACTGGCTGAGAGACACTCCAGCGAACGGCTCCTGGAAGCTGAACAGCAGCTGGTTGTGCTGAAGGAGGCTTGTCAGCCAGGGCAGCTTTCCAATCCCACCATCCATTTGATGAACTGGCTCAATCGCTGGTTATAAACAAGGTTGTCTATGTTACTCGTTGATTCCCATTGCCATCTCGATCGCTTGAGTTATGGCTCCAAGCAGACCGACATGGCCGATGTACTGGCCAAGGCGGCGCAGCAGAGCGTGGGATATTTTCTCTGCGTGAGTGTGACTCAGGCCCAGTTCCCGACCATGATGGAGGCCATCGCCCCCCATCCCCAGGTGTTTGCCTCCTGCGGTGTTCACCCGCTCAATCAGGATCCCGGGGTGGATGCTGCCTTGCTGCTGACTCAGGCGGCCGATGAGAAAGTGGTGGCCATCGGCGAAACCGGGCTCGACTACTTCTATTCACCGGAAAACAAGGATGTACAGCAAGCCTCTTTCCGCGAACATATCCGGGTAGCCCGGGCACTGAACAAACCGCTCATCATCCACACCCGGGATGCCCAGGAAGACACGCTGCGGATCATACGAGAGGAGGGGGCCGAACAGGTGGGCGGAGTGCTGCACTGCTTCACCGAGTCCCTCGAAATGGCCGAGGCCGCGATGGCCATGGGGTTCTATATTTCCATCTCGGGAATAGCCACTTTCAAGAACGCCTCAGCCCTGCAGGCAGTGGTCAAGGCGTTGCCCCTGGAGCGACTGATGGTTGAAACCGACTCTCCCTATCTGGCACCGGTTCCGCACCGGGGGAGGGAGAACGAGCCGGCCTTTGTTCGCGACGTTGCCCAATTTATCGCGGATCTTCGCCAGATTCCGCTCGCCGAATTGGCGGAGGCCACCAGCCACAATTTCTTCGAATTGTTCAAGTTGGCAAAGCGATAACAGACAACGCCCCGCATAGCGGGGTGTTTTACTATGACAATCTGCACTATCACGACCCATCCAAAAACAATAATGTCAAGTTGTTATCTCTCACTTTGTGTGGTTGATGCTGATGAGATCAAATCGCCAGTTCCTGATAAAACGGAGCAGGGATGACAGAGTGCTTGAGGAATAAATGAGGGAGCTGAAATGGGTTAAAGCACTCTTCATAAGTATCGATAATATTCATTATCGATACTTGATAGATCTGAATGATCCTGTAAGATCCACCGAAACTCCGCTTTAAATCATAGAGTTAAGTGAACTACCCAAGCCTTCAAAACCCAGTTCAGCAATCCTTGCAAAGCGTCTTCGATCCTCAGCTGAACAGCCGGGCAAGACGCTTCCTGCGCAGCGCTAAAGCCGACTCCACCCTCAATGCCTATCAGGCAGATACCCGTATCTTTGTCTCCTGGTGCCAACTCCATGGGCTGGATCCCTTGCAGACAACACATCACGACATCATGAATTTTCTGGCGGATCAGGCCGACGGCATCCTGGCCAACTGGGTCTGGCTGGACAAGGAAGAAGGAAAGGGGGAACTTCGCAACGGGGAACCTCGCAAACCGGCCACCCTGGTAAGACGGCTTGCCGGCATTCGTTATGCCTTCAAGCAGAAGGGGATCCACCCCATGCCGACAGAGCATGCGGAGATAAAGGAGATGATGCGGGGCATAGTACGGCTCGGTGATAACCGCAAACGCAAAACGGGGGCGCTGACCCTGAAACCATTGGCCTGCGTATTGGACGAGATAGACACCAGCAACCTGGCTGGGCTTCGAGATTACACCCTGTTGCTCCTGATGTTCAGTGGCGCCTTGCGTCGATCGGAAGCGGCCAGGATCGAGGTGAATGACGTGCAGTTTGTGGGGCAGGGGATACGCCTTTGTCTCAAACCAAGCAAACATCAGCTCCATGAATCGGAGATAGCACTCATTCCAGGAACCCGGTATTGCCCGGTCTCTGCACTGCAACAATGGCTGAAAAAAAGCCGGATTGCTGAGGGCCCCCTGTTTCGTCGAATGAATCGCTGGGGACAGCTGATGACAGATCCCCTGGGGCCGCAAGGTATCAACTTGATGATCAAGCGGCGAACCGGCCAGGCCATCGACGATCTCCACGTCAGTGGCCACAGTTTGCGGCGGGGGTTCATCACCTCTGCGGTAACGGCGGGCAAACCGATGAACAAGATCATCGAGGTGACCCGACACAAGGACATGCGCACCTTGCAGGAATATTTCGACGATGCACACAAGTTCTCGGATCACGCCCTGGATGGGTTGTTATAGCAAACCGCGCCACTGACTTTTTTATGTTAAATGATATCCTGTTGATCTGGTGGTATATTCATGTCGTCCTCCACAGACATCATGACGGTGGGGGAGTCGTAATCCGATTTACTTTCGTAGAAGATGCCAACGAAAAATGAGAGATAACATTCACGATATAGACATGTCGGAAGGTCAAGATAGCCAGGAATTGAAGAAAATCGCCGCGCAAGAGAACGCCGAACGGCAGCGCCAGCACGTGAAGCGCAAGCAGGAAACCCACAGCCGGTTGCAATGCTGGATAAGCAATCGTCATGCAGAGCGGTTGGCCATGCTGGGGCAACAACTGGAAGACAGTCAGGCCTCCATCATCGAGCAGGCAATCGATCTGCTCTATCAGCACGAACTGCAACAAACGACCAACGCGCAGCAGAGCGATGTCCCCGAGTCGGCAGACATGCTCGAATAGACGATGCTATCGTGCCGTGCCGGTGTGATTGAAAAAGAAGACAAAAAAAGCCAGGTACGAATTCCTTGTACCTGGCATAGGGGAATTGGCTCCTTGCAGAGCCGTGCGCTAACTGGTATGCGGATAGCCTTAAGCTTAGACAAGGCTCTAGGCATTTCAAGAACCGGATAAAAGTTCAACCAGAGTGGGGGTTTTTCAGACTCGAACAGGCGCTATTTTTGCTCGAGCGACCCCACTCTCACGCATTGAACAGGTTGTTGTCCCGTACCAGCTCCCGGGGCAGGGCATTCTTGATGCGACTCCCCACCCATTTCCCCATGCCGAGCGGGTGCCCCTGGTAACGAACGATCACTTCCCCAGTCCCGGCATCCTGCTCTGGCCAGACATCTCGTCCCATCATGAATTCACGGGCATTGGCGGCATCCAGCTCGACGCATCCCTTGCTCGCCTCATGGCCGTAAGCCAGAGCCCATTCATGGGTCAATCGATATCCCTTCTTGAAGGTTTCAGCCAGCTTGATGCCGATGCGATCGAAACGCAGCTTCCCCTGTACCTGCTCGAAGGCGTGAGGGAAGAGCCAGATCTCGTCATTGCGGCCAAACAGTTGGCCATGGGGCACGATGCCAAAATTCCCTTCAATCTCCCGCAACATGGGGCCGGCCTCTTTCTCTGGCAGCGGCGAGAAGGGGAACTTGCCGAGCTTGCCCGGTTTGAACATGGTGTTGGGCACGGAGTGATGCTTGCGCAACCGGGCGACGAAAAAGCCTTCACTGTCGAAGATCTGGGGCCACACATGCAGGTATCCCTCCGGCGTACAGGCTTTCTCCGCTCCCGGAAAGAGATCGGCCAACGAGTCAAAGCTGAAGGCATCGCCGAACTTCTTTTGCAACGACTGACAGACGGCCTGATTCTCTTGCAGGCTCAGGGTGCAGGTGGAGTAGACCAGCACGCCGCCGGGTTTGAGGGCGTGAAAAGCGCTCTCCAGCAGGCCACGCTGCACCGAGGCGATCTCCTCGATGCTCTCCAGGCTCCAGTTGCGCAGTGCGTCTTCATCTTTTCGCACCGTCCCCTCGCCGGAGCAGGGGGCGTCGAGCAGGATGGCGTCGAAGGTTTCCGGCAGCCATTGGCCAAAGACCTTGGCATCGAAATGGGTCATACCGACGTTGGTCACACCGCAGCGCTGGATATTGGCGCTCAGCACTTTCAGCCTGCTGCTGGAAAACTCGTTGGCGATCAGCATGCCGCGGTTCTCCATCAGCGCCGCGATCTGGGTAGTCTTGGAGCCAGGGGCGGCGGCCGCGTCCAGCAACATGCCATCCCCTCGGGTTTGCTCACTGGCAAAGAGCGCCGTCACCGGCAACATGGAGCTCGCTTCCTGGATGTAGAAGAGGCCGCACAGATGCTCGGCCGTGTTGCCAAGGGGAATGCTCTCATCGCTGCGGGTGAGCCAGAAGCCGGCTTTACACCAGGGCACGGGATCCAGCTGCCAGCCAAGCGGCGCCATGCGGGCGACAAACTCGGATACCGGGATCTTGAGGGTGTTGACCCGGATGCTGCGCCGCAGCGGCTGCCGGCAACTCGCCACGAATGCCTCCATGGAGAGATGGGATGGCATGAACTCCGCAATGTGACGCAGGAAGTGATCGGGGAGGTAGGTGTTGTCGTGCACGGCGCAATCTCGCTGACCCAAAATGAGGGGCGACATCTTACCACAGTGCGCGGCCCTTCTTGATGGGGGAGTCCATGAGGCCATAAAAAAACCGGCACAAGGCCGGTTTTTGACGAACAGGGGAATAACTCAGGGCAAGATGCGGGGGCTCCACTCCAGCCACTCTTTCTCTGCCTTGGCATGAAGCGGATAACGATGGCCCGCCTTGACGGTCGCGCCCATTTCCCGCTCCGGCGTATTGAAGGCAATCCCGCCTGCCAGCAGGCTTTGCACCGTTTCGACCTCGATGGTGCCACCGGTCAGCCCGATATCGGCCTTGACCCCGGAGACATTCCAGAAGCGGCTATTGGCGCGTATCAGATGGGCGTACTGTCCATCCACATTCACATCGATCAGTACCTCACTGCCATCCCGGGCCAGGGTCACGCCGGTGACGCTGCCCACCACCATCTTGCGAAACAGCAGGGGGCTGCCCACGCTGATGCCATCGACGGAGGGGCTCTTGAGGGTCAGGGCAAGACCGGCGGGGCCACTCTGGCTCAAGGGGAAGGTCTCCTTGCCAGCCCCCCGGCCCGGTGTCGCCTCCACAAAGGCCCCCTTGATCAGGGTATCGAGGTGGGCAACCCCCCCCAGCCCGACCTTGGCCTGCACCAGGGCATAGCGTGCCCCGGATTGCAGGAAACGCGCGGCATATTGCTCATTCAGTTCGGCCTTGAAGCTTACCTGGCCCAGGGTCGGGTCCAGTTCCACCTGCTCTACTTTGCCGATGTCCACTCCGCGATAGCGGATGGGGCTGCCAACCCCGAGACCCGGGTTGTGATCCGCCGTGAGCGTGAGGGTACGCACCTGGGAGCTTGCCTGCTCCTTGCTGTCAAAGAGCTGATGACTGCTGCGACCTGTCCCCAGCTTGTCGAATTCGATGGCACCACGCAGCAGGGTGGCGAGGTTCCCCATCTTGACCTGCACGCCATCGAGCCGGATCTTGCCGTCGATGGCGGCCTTCTTCCAGAACTGGGGTTGCTGCTTGAGCAAAGGAGCATAGATGGCATCGATCTCCAGGGTGATGGCCACACCGCGATCATCGGCATCCAGCGCCTTGACCTTGCCCGCTTCCAGTCCCAGGTAGAGGACGGGGGAGCCCACACCGATACCATCAGCCTGAGCGGCACGCAGCGTCCAGCTGACCGCTTTGGCATGGCGGCTCCCAAGCAGGGCTAGCTCCTGGCTGGGGTAGAGTCGGTCAATCCTGTCACCCTTCGCAGCCTGTACCAGCTTGATGCCCCCCGCCAACCAGGCACTGGCCGGGCTGGTCTCCACCTTGATACCGCTGAGGTCCGCCTCCACCTGCAAGGGGGCGGCGCGATAGAAGCGAGCCCGTTGCAGCAGATGGCGATAACGCTCGTTCACCAGCAACTCGACACTGGCATTGCCGCCGGCATCCAGGGTCAGTGCCCCGAGCTGACCTATCTGTAACCCCTTGAACCAGAGCGGAGCCCCTTCGCTCAAACCGGCGAGATCCTCTGCCTGCAGGGTCAGCTTGATGCCGCCGCGCTGTGCCTGGCTCTCCAGGGTCATGGTGTTGACCCGTTTACCGGGTTCATAGTCCAGGCGAATGGCGGGCCCGGCCAGCAGGCGATCCGCGTGCTTGAT
This sequence comes from Aeromonas sp. PrichA-15, assembly GCF_017939245.1. Lineage (NCBI taxonomy): Bacteria > Pseudomonadati > Pseudomonadota > Gammaproteobacteria > Aeromonadales > Aeromonadaceae > Aeromonas > Aeromonas sp. PrichA-15. Next base: position 22,477 of record NZ_JAGKRH010000100.1, read on the forward strand.
CCCGGCAGGGGAGAGAGAGACCGTCTCCCACACCAGACGACTCTTGCCGGTCACCCGGAACGCCTGTTCGGGGTTGATGAGGGCCGTCACGCTCCGTCCCTGTTCGGTGAGGCGAATAGGGTCGACTCGTCCAATCTCGATGCCCTCATAGAGGATGGGCATCCCTTCCTTGATGGGCAGAGTCCCAGCCTGGATGGTGATGCGCTCACCCCGGGCGGCCTCGGCCAGCCCCTTGTAGAGGATGAAGTTGACCCCCTTTTGCGCCACGGGAGAATCCTTGGGGGAGTCAAACGCAATGCCACCGCTCAGGATGGAGGTGAGGCTGCCCGCCTCCACGCTGACGCCAGCCAGGCTGAAGGAGCCCTTGATGCCGCTGATGTTCCAGAAGCGAGTATCCGCCTTGACGAGGTGCTCGAAGCGCGGCTCGATCACCAGATCCAGGATCACGTTCTGGTTCTCTTCCCCAAGACGGGTGTTGATGACACTGCCCACCTCCAGCCCGCGGAAATAGATCTTGGCGCCGATGCCCACCGACCCCAGAGAATCGGCTGTCAGGTGCAGGGTGCGCCCTTGGGCCTGATAACCGGGGGGAGGGCCATCCAGGGCATCGAACTCATCCTCCAGCGGGTTGTTCTCCCGTCCGGGTTGCAGGTTGATGTAGTTGCCGGACACCAGGGTGTCCAGGCCGGAGATCTCGGTCAGTGACGCCTTGGGACTCACCAGCCAGAAGTCGGAGCCCTTGCGTATGAGGGAGCGGGCACGGCTGTCCACCTTGGCCAGCACCGCAATCTTGCGACCATCCTGTGCCAGTTCCAGCTCCTGGACCACGCCGATGGCGACCCCCTGATAGCGCAACTGGGTCTTGCCCGGCAAGATACCGTTGCCCTGGGCAAAGTTGATGCGAATGAGTTGACCACTGCTCGTCCACTGCTGGTAGAGAAAGCCTCCCGCCAGCAAGAGGGCGATGAAGGGCAGCAACCAGACCGGGGATAACCAGCGGTGCTTCTCAATGACGGGCTCAGCCCCGACCATACCGACTCCTTACATTGGCTGTGATGCACAGCACGTTCGACACAAAAAACATTAACGGGCCGCCTTGTCCCACAACAGGCGGGTATCGAGCATCCTGGCCGACATCATGGTGAGCACCACCACGCCGGCGAATGCCGTCGCCCCGGGGCCGGCACGCACGTTGAGCAGCACGCCGCGATCCACCAGGGCCACCATCAGCGAGATGACGAACAGGTCCAGCATGGACCAGCGTCCGATGAAATCGATGATGCGGTACATGACGAGCTGGCGTTTGCGGCGCACCGGCTTGCTGCGCTGCAACTGCCAGCAGATCCAGCCAAGACCCAGGATCTTGCCGATGGGCACAATGATGCTCGCGGTCAGTACTATGGTGGCGATGCCGGACATCTTGCTGCGATAGAGCGCCATGATACCGCTGAAAATGGTATCGGACTGCAATAATCCCTTGTTGTAGAAGTGGGTGATGGGCAGCAGGTTTGCAGGCAATAACATGAAGGTGGCCAGCGCCAGCAGGCCCCATGACCAGGCGAGGGAATGGGGAATGCGCATCTGCAAGGGAGTGTGACAACGAGGGCAGCTCATGCCGTGTTGATGGCGCACCAGCAACCCGCAGGTATGGCAGCGGCAAAGCCCCAGTTCACGGGCGCTGATCGGGGACATGGTCCGGCTCCCGGGAGGCATGTTGCAGCGGAATCCGCTCCCAGTAAGGGGCAGGGTCAAAGAGGATCAGCAGCGTCATGTTGAGCAGCATCAGACAACCCAGGCTCAGCAGACCGCCTCCCAGGCGCACGTCGGCGATGTCGATAAGCTTGAACAGGGCGACCAGCAGGCTGACGATGTACACCTCCAGCATGGCCCAGTGACGAAATACCTCGACCGCTTTGAGGGTCCACGCCAGCAGATGCCAGCGCTTGGCCAGGCCGGAGGCGAGGGCAAAGATCCCGAGCAGCAGCCCTGTCGGTGCCAGCACGGCGCACCAGAGCACCAGTGTTGCCACCCAGAGCTCGCTCTCGGCATACAGCATCATAATCCCCTTGATCAGGTTGGCGTCCGAGTTCACGCCCGCCAGACGAAGATAGATCAAAGGCTCAAAAAACGCGGAAGGCAGCAACAGGAATCCGGTGATGGTCAGCGCCATCAACTGGGAAGGGCGAAAGGCATAGCGCCCATACAGATGCTGATGACAGCGGGGGCAATGGGCGTGACGGCGCAGCGGCAGCAACTTGCGTTCGATCAGCAAGTCACAGGCCGGACAGACAATCACCGAGTGCGGATCCGACATACGATTCAACCTGTTGAAGGAATTGATGAAATTTACCTTAAAACGCCTGCCCTGTCTTGCCGCGCTGCACACCCCCCTTTGAAAAGGCTATGTCCCAATTACGTGTTGCATGGGGCGCCCCAGCGCCTCATGCAAGCAACGTGGTACATTCACTTCCCGCCCGTAGCGCTCCAACATCCTTCGCCAACCCAGATAATTTCTCAGATAGTGGGTCGCTACCCCATGGAACCGCTCCATCCACTCTTTCAACCGACGGTGATATCCGTTTACATGCTGGATATGGGGTCGCCTCAGAAAACGGAAAATAAAGCACGCTAAGCCGGTTGCAACGGTCGTAGCGGCCTGAACTTGCCCGCGCCGATCTTGGCGCTGCTGCGCCAGAGGTAATCGCCGGTCAGGTTGATGTGTTCCCAGCCGAGCGGCGACAGGTATTGCAATAGCGCGTCATCGACAGCATGCCCGTTGCCACGCAACGCATGTGCTGCGCGCTCCAGATAGACCGTGTTCCACAACACGACGGCCGCCGTCACCAGGTTGAGGCCGCTGGCCCGGTAGCGCTGCTGCTCGAAGCTGCGGTCGCGGATTTCGCCCAGACGGTTGAAGAATACGGCGCGGGCCAGCGCGTTGCGCGCTTCGCCCTTGTTCAGTCCAGCGTGGACGCGGCGGCGCAGCTCCACGCTTTGCAACCAGTCCAGGATGAACAGCGTGCGTTCGATGCGCCCCAGCTCGCGCAGGGCGATGGCTAAGCCGTTCTGGCGCGGATAGCTGCCGAGTTTCCGAAGCATCAGCGAGGCTGTCACCGTGCCCTGCTTGATCGAGGTCGCCAGCCGCAGAATTTCATCCCAGTGGGCACGAATAGCCTTGATGTTCAGCCTGTCGCTGCTAATCATCGGTTTGAGCGCGTCATAGGCGGTATCCCCCTTGGGGATGAACAGCTTGGTGTCGCCCAGGTCACGGATGCGCGGCGCAAAGCGGAAGCCCAGGAGATGCATCAGGGCAAAGACGTGATCGGTGAAGCCTGCCGTGTCGGTGTAGTGTTCCTCGATGCGCAGGTCGGACTCGTGGTACAGCAGGCCGTCAAGTACATAGGTCGAGTCGCGCACGCCGACATTGACCACCTTGGTGTGGAACGGCGCGTACTGGTCGGATATATGGGTGTAGAAGGTTCGCCCAGGGCTGCTGCCATATTTCGGGTTGATGTGACCGGTACTCTCGGCCTTGCTCCCGGTTCGGAAGTTCTGGCCGTCCGACGATGACGTGGTGCCGTCGCCCCAGTGTTCGGCGAAGGGATGCCGGAATTGGGCGTTCACCAACTCGGCCAGCGCTGTCGAATAGGTTTCGTCGCGGGTATGCCAGGCTTGTAGCCAGGCGAGCTTGGCGTAGGTCGTGCCGGGGCAGGACTCGGCCATCTTGGTCAGGCCCAGGTTGATCGCGTCGGCCAGGATGGTGGTCAACAGCAGATTTTTGTCCTTGGCCAGATCGCCCGATTTCAGGTGCGTGAAGTGGCGGGTGAAGCCCGTCCACTCATCGACTTCGAGCAGCAGTTCGGTGATCTTGACGTGTGGCAGGATCATGGCTGTCTGGTCGATCAGCGCCTGCGCGGTGTCGGGTACCGCCGCATCCAGCGGCGTGATCTTCAGGCCCGACTCGGTGATGATCGCATTCGGCAGGTCGTTGGCCGCTGCCATGCGGTTGACCGTGGCAAGCTGCGCTTCAAGCAGCGTCAGGCGGTCGTGCAGGTACTGGTCGCAGTCGGTGGCCACGGCCAGCGGCAATGCGCTGGACTGCTTGAGGCTGGCGAACTTCGCGGGCGGCACCAGGTAGTCCTCGAAGTCCTTGAACTGGCGCGATCCCTGCACCCAGATGTCGCCCGAGCGCAGCGAGTTCTTCAGCTCGGACAGCGCGCACAGCTCGTAGTAGCGCCGGTCGATACCCGCGTCAGTCATCACCAGCTTCTGCCAGCGCGGCTTGATGAAGTCGGTCGGGGCATCGGCAGGCACTTTGCGGGCGTTGTCGGTGTTCATGCCACGCAGTACCTCGATGGCATCGAGCACGTTCTTGGCGGCGGGTGCGGCCCGCAGCTTGAGCACGGCAAGGAATTCCGGCGCGTAGCGGCGCAAGGTGGCGTAACTTTCGCCGATGCGGTGCAGGAAATCGAAGTCATCGGGCTGAGCGAGCTTCTGCGCCTCGGTGACGCTTTCGGCGAAGGCATCCCAGGACATGACGGCCTCGATGGCGGCGAACGGATCGCGGCCAGCTTGCTTGGCCTCGATCAGCGCCTGGCCGATGCGCCCGAACAGCCGCACCTTGGCGTTGATCGCCTTGCCGGATGCCTGAAACTGCTGCTGATGCTTGTTTTTGGCGGCGTTGAACAGCTTGCCCAGGATGCGGTCGTGCAAGTCGATGATTTCGTCGGTGACCGTGGCCATGCCCTCGATGGCCAGCGCCACGAGGGTGGCGTAGCGCCGTTGCGGCTCGAACTTGGCTAAGTCGGCGGGCGTCATCTGGCCACCCTCACGGGCGATCTTGAGCAGGCGGTTCTGGTGCACCGACCGCTCGATACCGGAAGGCAGATCGAGCGCCTGCCACGCCTTGAGGCGTTCGATGTGTTCCAGCATGTGCCGCGAGTTCGGTTTAACCGGCGACTGGCGCAGCCAGGCCAGCCAGGTCGTCTTGCCGTTGTCCCGGCGCCTGAGCAGATCGTCGAGGCGGCGGCGATGCGTGTCCGACAGTGGTTCGGCCAAGGCGTCATAGATGCGCCGGTTGGCGCGAGTGATGGCCTCGGCGCTAGCGCGCTCGATGGCGTTGAGCGCGGGCAGGATGATCGACTGTCGCCGCAGATGCTCAACCAAGGTGCTAGCCAGCACGATGCCTTTGTCGGTTTGCATGGCCAGGTCGGTCAGCGTGTGCACGGCCTGCCGGTAGTGGCTCATGGTGAACGGCTGGAAGCCAAACACCGTTTGCAGCTCGACCAGGTGCTCGCGCCGGGTCTGCTCCCGCTGCCCGTAGTCGTCCCAGCTTTCGACGCCGACCTTGAGCTGGTCGGCGACCAGTTTCAGTAGGGGCAAAGACGGCGCCTGATCGACACCAAGGAAGATTCCGGGAAAGCGCAGGTAGCAGAGCTGCACGGCAAAGCCCAAGCGATTCGCAGGCCCGCGCTGCTGGCGGATGATGGAGAGATCGGTATCGCTGAACGTGTAATGTCGAATTAGGTCGTCCTTGGTGTCCGGCAACGCCAACAGGCTTTCCCGCTCGGCGGCGGACAGTATGGAACGACGAGGCATATTTATTGATCCAATTTCAAGTATTGATACAGGGTCTCCCGGCTGACACCAAATTCACGGGCCAGCTTCGCTTTTTGCTCGCCCGCCGTGACGCGCCGTTTCAGTTCAGCAATCTGTTCACCGCTCAGAGACTTCTTTCGACCTCGGTAGGCTCCGCGTTGCTTAGCGAGCGCGATGCCTTCGCGCTGCCGCTCACGGATCAAGGCCCGCTCGAATTCGGCGAATGCCCCCATGACCGACAGCATCAGGTTCGCCATCGGTGAATCCTCGCCGGTGAAGGTCAGGCTTTCCTTGACGAACTCGATGCGCACGCCGCGCTTGGTCAGCTTTTGTACGAGGCGGCGCAAGTCATCGAGGTTGCGCGCCAAGCGATCCATGCTGTGAACCACCACGGTGTCGCCTTCGCGCACGAAGGCCAGCAGCGAATCAAGCTCGGGCCGCTGGGTGTCCTTGCCCGACGCCTTGTCGGTGAACACCCTGCCGACTTCGACATGCTCCAGTTGCCGCTCCGGGTTCTGGTCGAAGCTGCTGACCCGGACGTAGCCGATGCGTTGACCCTGCAAGATACCTCCAAATACGAAAGTGTCAGGAAGAAATCTATGACCTTTCGCCGCAGGTGTCAAGAAACACAAAAGTTAACTCTATTCTGACGTTGCTGTCGTTTTCAGAAGACGGCTGCACTGAACGTCAGAAGCCGACTGCACTATAGCAGCGGAGGGGTTGGATCCATCAGGCAACGACGGGCTGCTGCCGGCCATCAGCGGACGCAGGGAGGACTTTCCGCAACCGGCCGTTCGATGCGGCACCGATGGCCTTCGCGCAGGGGTAGTGAATCCGCCAGGATTGACTTGCGCTGCCCTACCTCTCACTAGTGAGGGGCGGCAGCGCATCAAGCGGTGAGCGCACTCCGGCACCGCCAACTTTCAGCACATGCGTGTAAATCATCGTCGTAGAGACGTCGGAATGGCCGAGCAGATCCTGCACGGTTCGAATGTCGTAACCGCTGCGGAGCAAGGCCGTCGCGAACGAGTGGCGGAGGGTGTGCGGTGTGGCGGGCTTCGTGATGCCTGCTTGTTCTACGGGGCACTGTTGCAAATAGTCGGTGGTGATAAACTTATCATCCCCTTTTGCTGATGGAGCTGCACATGAACCCATTCAAAGGCCGGCATTTTCAGCGTGACATCATTCTGTGGGCCGTACGCTGGTACTGCAAATACGGCATCAGTT
>NZ_JAGKRH010000101.1:0-22198 GCF_017939245.1 Aeromonas sp. PrichA-15
GTGTGCTAACGCCAGGAATCGCATGCGTTTCCTGGCGTTGGTTTCTGCCTTGGCGAGGGCCAAGAAATCGATTGGATCGGACATACTGAGTACAGTGAAACCAGAATAGAGCAATTAGATCACATCTTTAATCTGATTGGTATAACAAGAAGCCCAGTCGACAGACTGGGCTTTTTTTCGTCTCCACGGTCTCCTCTTCGAGAAGCATTGCCTTCTTGAGCCGTGAGCTTGCTAGTAATAGACGCAGAGCCAGACGGTTGTCTCGGTCGGATGGGTCCACTCCACCCTGTGCTGAAGGTGCGCCGGGATGTTGATGTAATCCCCCGGCCCCAGATGGACGCGTTCCTGTACCCCGGTATCCGGTGTGATGAAGACCAGAATGGCCTCTCCCTGCACCAGCAATACCCATTCGTGTTCATCCTGATCGAAACACTCTCCGGTAGGGGTCTGCTGCCCCTGGGAGAGGATGCGCTCGATACGAACATTGTTGGTGCTGACCAGATCCGCGAACACTTCACTGGGCAGGGGGGAGGGGATCTGGCCAAGCAGGTTGCCTGTGTGCATGGGCTTCTCTCCGGTAGATGGGAACGTGGCTAGCTAAGAGTGTAGAAGCTTGGGATGGGCCGCTCTCATGGAAAATGAGGCCTCCAACGAGCCCTTTTATGAAAAACTTCGGGGAAATGGAGGCTTATCCGCTGCAATCTCGCCAAATTCTTGCTATTTTGCGCGCCAGCAAGCAAACGATTTCCTTCACACTTTCAGGATGAACTATGGCAACGCAACAAACGACGGCCCGCGCCGGCAATGGCGGGTTTCTGGATTCCTATTTCTCCATCAGCCAGCGTGGCAGCACGGTGCGACAGGAGCTGCTGGCCGGGTTGACCACCTTCCTGGCGATGGTCTACAGCATCATCGTCGTGCCGAACATGCTGGGCGCAGCCGGTTTTGAGCAGGGCCCGGTGTTTGTGGCGACCTGTCTGATCGCCGCCTTCGGCTCCCTGCTGATGGGGCTCTGGGCCAAGCTGCCGATGGCCATCGGTTGTGCCATCTCTCTCACCGCCTTTACCGCCTTCAGCCTGGTGCTGGGTCAGGGGCTGAGCATTCCGGTTGCCCTTGGCGCCATCTTCCTGATGGGGGTGCTGTTCACCCTGATCAGTGTCACCGGCGTGCGCCAGTGGATCCTGGACAACCTCCCCTCCGGCATCGCCCACGGTACCGGCATCGGTATCGGCCTGTTCCTGCTGCTGATCGCCACCAACGGGGTCGGCATGGTGATCAAGAATGAAGGGGCTGGCCTGCCGGTGCAGCTCGGCGAGATCACCGCCTTCCCGGTCATCATGACGGTGCTGGGTCTGGCTGCCATCTTCGGCCTGGAGCGCCGCAAGGTGCCGGGCGGCATCCTGATGGTGATCATCGCCATCTCCATCCTCGGCCTCATCTTCGATCCGAAAGTGACCTGGCAGGGCTTCTTCGCCATGCCGAGCCTGAGTGGCGAGAATGGCTCCCTGGTGGGCAGCATGGATCTGCTGGGCGCCCTCAATCCGGTGGTGATTCCGACCGTGTTGGCGCTGGTGATGACCGCCGTGTTTGACGCCACTGGCACCATCCGTGCCGTGGCCGGTCAGGCTGGCCTCATCAACGAGCGTGGTCACATCATCAGCGGTGGCAAGGCCCTGACTGCGGACTCCGTCAGCAGCATGGTGGCGGGCGTGGTAGGTGGTGCTCCGGCAGCCGTCTACATCGAATCTGCCGCAGGGACCGCTGCCGGCGGCAAGACAGGTCTAACCGCCACCCTGGTCGGCGTGCTCTTCCTGCTGATGATCTTCCTCTCCCCGCTGAGCTATCTGGTACCGGCCTACGCCACCGCACCGGCCCTGATGTATGTGGGCCTGCTGATGCTGGGCAACGTCACCAAGCTGGACTTCAACGACTCGGTCGATGCCCTCTCCGGCATGCTGTGCGCCGTCTTCATCGTGCTCACCTGCAACATCGTCACCGGCATCATGCTGGGCTTCGTGGCACTGGTGGTCGGCCGCCTGTTTGCCGCTGAGTGGAAGAAGCTCAACATCGGCACCGTCATCATCGCCGTGGCCCTGGTGATCTTCTACGCCGGTGGCTGGGCCATCTAATCTTCACACTATCGAGAAGGGCCCTGCGGGGCCCTTTTTCATGGCTGTGAGGCGGCTAACACTTTCCCGGATCTTCCCCATCCGCTCGTTTCAGATTGAAACGTCAGGCTTTGTTTGCTGTTTCAGATCCGAACCGAAACCCCTGTCATTTTTATCCCCCTATGGCTCGCTAGACTGGCTGCATCAACCATCTGTCCACCCGTGTGGTGGCAAGCCAAGGAGTGAGCCATGAAGAAGCTGATCAACGCTGTCGATGCCGTGGTCCGTGAACAACTGATGGGGATGGCCGCTGCCCACCCCGAGCTCAAGGTGCGAATCGAACCCCACTACATCACCCGCGCCGACGCCCCCGTGACGGGCAAGGTGGCGCTGGTCTCCGGCGGCGGTAGCGGCCACGAACCCATGCACGGTGGCCTGGTGGGCAAGGGAATGCTGGATGGTGCCTGCCCCGGCGAGATCTTCACGTCCCCGACCCCGGATCAGATGTACGAGTGCGGTCAGGCCGTCGACGGCGGCGCCGGCGTGCTGTTTCTGGTGAAGAACTACACAGGCGACGTGCTCAACTTCGAGACCGCGGTCGAGCTGCTGCACGGTGACGGGGTCAAGGTGGGGTTCGCCCTCATCGATGACGACGTGGCGGTCAAGGACAGCCTCTACACCGCTGGCCGCCGCGGGGTTGCCACGACAGTGTTGTGCGAGAAGCTGGTCGGTGCCGCCACCGAGTCGGGCTACGATCTGGCGCGCTGTGAGGCGCTGGCCCGCCGCATCAACAACCAGAGCCGCACCATAGGCGTGGCCATGCACGCCTGCACCGTCCCTGCTGCCGGCAAGCCCTCCTTCACCCTGGCGGACAACGAGGTGGAGTTCGGCGTGGGCATTCACGGCGAACCCGGCATCGAGCGCCGTCCCTTCACCAACCTCAACGCCCTGGTGGACGACATGTTCAAGGAGCTGACCGACAACAGCCCCTATGGCCGCACCCTGCGCCACTGGGACAGAGCCACCGGCAGCTGGCAGGAAGAGCACACCTTTATCGAACCGCTCAATGGGGGGGACAGGGTCATCGTCCTGGTCAACAGCCTCGGCGGCACCCCTGTCTCCGAGCTCTACGGCGTCTATGGCCGCCTCGCGGCCCTGTGTGAAGAGGCGGGCATCCACCTGGTGCGCAACCTCATCGGCCCCTACTGCACCTCCCTCGACATGACCGGCATCTCCATCACCCTGCTCAAGGTGGATGACGAGCTGATGACCCTGTGGGATGCCCCCGTTCACACCCCCGCCCTGCGGCGCGGCTGCTGAGGAATATTCATGTTAAGCAAGCATCAGATCGTCAACTGGCTGCTCGACTGCGAGCACATCTTCACCGAGCAGCGTGACTACCTCACGGCGCTGGATACCGACATCGGCGACGGCGACCACGGCCTCAACATGCAGCGCGGCTTTGCCAAGGTGGCGGAGAAGCTGCCCGCAGTGGCGGACAAGGACATCGGCCAGGTGCTCAAAACCACCGGCATGACGTTGCTCTCCTCGGTCGGCGGCGCCAGCGGACCCCTCTACGGCACCTTCTTCATCCGGGCGGCAGCCAGCAGCGATGCCTGCCAGAGCCTGACCCTCGGCCAGCTCGGCAAGATGCTGAGCGACGGGGTGGAGGGGATCGTCTCCCGCGGCCGCGCCGAGCCGGGTGACAAGACCATGTGCGATGCCTGGTGGCCCGCTCTGGCCGCCCTGCAGCAGTCGGAACAACAGGGCCTGCCGCTCCCCGAGGCGCTGGACAAGGCGGTGGCAGCCGCCGCAGCCGGCACCGAGGCCACCATCCAGATGCAGGCCCGCAAGGGGCGCGCCAGCTATCTTGGTGAGCGCAGCATCGGCCATCAGGATGCGGGGGCCACCTCGACCCTGCTGCTGCTGACCGCCCTGCGTGACAGAGCGAGGTTGTGACATGATCGGCATCGTAGTGGTCTCTCACAGCGCCATGCTTGCGGCCGGTTTGAAAGCCCTGGCCGATCAGCTGGGCAGCCCGGCGAAACTGTTGCTGGCGGCCGGGGTCGATGACCCCGCCCATCCCATCGGCACCGACGCCATCGCCGTGATGAGTGCGATGGAAGAGGCGGATGACGGCAGCGGGGTGCTGGTGCTGATGGACTTGGGCAGCGCCCTCCTGAGCGCCGAGACCGCCCTCGAGCTGCTGCCCCCCGAGCTGAGCGCCCGGGTGCGGCTCAGCCCCGCCCCGCTGGTCGAGGGCACTCTGGCCGCCGTGGTGGCCGCTGGCGCAGGCCTGACGCTGGACGAGGTAGCCGCCGAGGCGCTTGGCGCCCTGGGCCCGAAACAGGGAATGCTGCCTGCCAGTGCGGCGCAGGCTACCACGGAGGCAGCCCCCGTTGCCGACGACGGCTGGCTGCGCTGTGAGGTGGTGGTGGAGAATCCCCACGGCCTGCATGTGCGCCCCGCCGCCCGACTGGTCGCGGCACTCAAGCCCTTTGCCGCTGAACTCAGGCTGCAAAAGGGGGAGAAAGAGGCGAATCCCCGCAGCCTGAGCCGGCTCGCGATGCTCGATGTACGCCAGGGGGACAGGCTCATCCTGCTGGCGCGAGGTGAGGATGCCGGGGCGGCGCTGAGCTGCTTCCAGCAACTGGCGCAGGATCGCTTCGGCGACTGAAACATTTCCCCATCCGGGCCCCGTCACGACGGGGCCCGCTTTTTTTGAGGGGCGTTCTGGTCAGTGGTGGTAGTCGGCGGGATCGATGTCGAGCAGTTTGAGCCGCCGCCAGAGGGTGGTGCGGCTGATCCCGAGCTGGCGCGCCATCTGGCTGACCTGGCCCTTGCTGGCACGGGCGGCCCGCAGGATTGCCTGATGCTCCAGCTCCGCCAGGGTGAGCAGCGGCTGTCCCACCACCTCGTCCGCCAGCAGGCAATGACCCTGGCGGATGGTGGCCGGGAGCGCCCGGGGCGGGATCTGTGCCTCACTGCAATGCAGCAGGGCGTACTCGATGGCGCTACGCAGCTCCCCCAGGTTGCCGGGCCAGGGGTAGGCCAGCAGGCAGTCGAGGGCGTCAGGGGTGAACTGGCGCCCCGGCTCGCCCCCCTGCACCGCCAGGTGCTGGCGGATGAGTCCGGGCAGATCGGCGCTGCGTTCCCGCAGGCTCGGCAGCCAGAGTTCGCACCCTTGCAGCGCATAGAGCAGCTGGCGCCCGAATCCCCTCTCCTGCACCCGCTGCTCCAGCGGGGCGCTGCTGGTCGCGATGATCCTCACCCTGAGGGGGAGGATGCGGGCGGAGTCGAAGCGCTGGATGCGCCCCGTCTTGAGCAGTTGCAGCAGGGCGGCTTGCATGGGGGCGGGCAGGCACTCCACCTGCTCCAGTACCAGGGTGCCACCGTGAGCCAGCTCGAACTTGCCTGCCCGCTCCTGCCCCGCCTCGTCGGACCCCATGAGTTCCAGCGCCATCCGCTCACTCGGCCATGCCTGGCAGTTGAAGATGACCAGGGGGCCGGCGGCTCGCTCGCTGCCAAAGTGGATGGCCTCCGCCAGTTGGGCCTTGCCCACCTCCTCTTCCCCTCGCAGCAGGACGGGGCCCTGTCCCCTGGCCGCCTGGCGGGCGTGGCGCAGCAGTTTGCGCATGGCGCTTGACTCTCCCACCAGGGCGGAGAGCTCGGGCACCGTCTGGCGCAGTTGATGAATGGCGCGCAATCGATCGGTGGGATGGAGCAGGACGATGAAGCTGACCCCGTCCGGCCCCGGGAGGGGCTTGAGGCTCACCAGGGCGTCGATGAAGGCCTCGCCCCGGGTCTCTCGCCGCTCCAGCGTCACCTCCACATGGCTCAGAGGGGTCATCTCCGCGATGGCCAGACGCAGGCGCTGGGGCAACAGCAGATGGTGAGCGAGGGGGTGGCCCAGGCAGACAGCCGGGTCGAGTTGCAGCCGACTGGCCGCCAGGGCGTTGAGGTAGCGCAGCCGCCCCTGGGGATCCCAGGCCAGCACGCCGTCTTCCATGCCATCCAACAGGGCATAGAGCTCGCTCAAGTGGTGCTGGGACTCCTGCATCAGGCGCTCCATCTGCAGCAGATTGGCCAGCTCACGGCCGGCGCTGACGGTGAGCGCGAGATCCCCCGGCGCGGCCTCTTCCACCCGGCAGATCAGGGCCACGATCGCCACCTGGCGACCGGTGCTGTTGTAGACAGGGCTGGCACAGCAGTGCCAGGGGTGGAGACGCTGGTTGAAGTGCTGGGGGCCGCTGACGCAGAGCGGCACCCCCTCCAGGGCCGCCAGGTTGACGGCATTGGTGCCGATGCGTCCCTCGCTGAAAAACGCGCCTGGGCCAAAACCGAGTGCCGCCAGCGCCTGCAGGGTATCGGGGTGGCCGGTCCGGGCCAGCAGGCAACCGCTCTCGTCGGTGAGCAGCAGGGCGCAGGGGCGCCCCTCCATGAACTCGTAGAGATCCTCCAGCGCCATCTCGCCGGTGGTGAGCAGGTCCCGCTTGCGCTGGCGCAGGCTCTCCAGGGTCTGCCCTCTGGCGCAGTGGGGAGGATGCCAGAGGGACGCGCTGGTCTGGTGGGCACAGCGCAGCCAGGAGGCCTGCAGGTGCTCGGGCCAGGACGAGAGGGGCTGGGGAACGGATGGCATGGTCACGGCGATATCCGGCAAGAGGGAAGGGGCCATTTAATCACCCTTGCCGCCCCGATTCAGTGACCGCTCTCAGAGTGTCGCGTCCTGGTCCCGGGTGGCAGCCTCTGCGGCAAACTGCTGCTGGAGCCATTGGCTCACCGCCCGGCACTGGGGGCTGCCTTCGCTCTCCTGATGGATCAGCATGTTCCAGTTCGGCCCGGCCACCCGGTGGGATGAGAGGGGCAGCAGCCACCCCTGTCGGCGTGCGTCGCGAGAGAGCAGCTCGCTCGCCAGCGCCACCCCGAGCCCGGAGCTGGCCGCATCCTGCAACAAGCCGGGATCGGAGAAGTTGAGCCCCTGGGTCTGCAGGTGCAGATCGTCGCCGCCCTTGAGGGTCCAGTGGTGCCAGTCCATCTCCCGCTCCCCGTGCAGGGTGGTGCGCTCCTGCGCGGGCTGTGCCAGCACGGCCGGGCTCGCCACCGGCAGCAGCCGATCCGCCAGCAGCGGCTGATGGCGGCATTCCGCCTGGGGAGCCAGCCCCCAGCGCAGCGAAATGTCGATGGTCTGCTCGGCCATGTTCGGCGTGTCGTCGCTGGTGAACAGCCAGAGATCGATGCCCGGATGCTGGCGGTGAAGGTCGGCCAGCCGGGGCAGCAGCCAGAGGCGGGCGATGGCGGTGCTGGTGTTGAGCACCAGCTGGTTCGGCTTGCGGTACTGCTCGAGGCGCTGTATTCCCACCGCCAGTTGCAGCAGCACCTGCTGGGTCGTCTCCAGCAGATCCTGGCCCGCGTCGGTCAGGGCGACGGAACGTCCCTGGCGGTGAAACAGAGGCTGGCCAAGCAGCTCCTCCAGCGAGCGGATCTGCTGACTGATGGCAGACTGGGTGAGGTGCAGCTCCTGGGCCGCCTGATGAAAGCTGCCGAGCCTGGCCGCCGCCTCGAAGCCGCGCAGCACGTTGAGAGGGGGCCAGTGTTTGAACATCATTGATTAGCTCCACTTATCACTTTTATCGAAAATCGATCGTTTTTTACCCATCAACGGGGAGAATAGTCTATTCCCATCGTCAATAACCTTAATAGTACCTAATCAGAGAGGCTGAGATGCGCGAGCAGGGAATGAGGGCTGTGGGCTGGTTCATGCCAGCGGAGTGGTGCCGGCACGCGGCGACCTGGATGGTCTGGCCGCACAACAAGGCGCTGTGGGAAAACGGCTGGGGCGTAACCCTGCCCCAGGTGCAGCAGGACTTCGCCCGGGTGGTCAATGCCATCGCCCGCTTCGAACCGGTGAACCTGGTGGTGGATCCCGCCGCACAGGCCGAGGCTCGCGCCCTGTGCGGCGACGGGGTGCGCTTCATTCCCCTGCCGGTGGATGACAGCTGGTGCCGTGACTCCGGCCCCACCTTCATCTGCCATCCCGAGCTTGGCACCGCCGGGATCAGCTGGCGTTTCAACGCCTGGGGCGGCAAGTCGGCCCACGGTCTGGATGAGGGGCTGGCGCGGCGCGTTCTCAACAGCCTGGAGCTGGAGTGCATCGGCAGCTTCCTCGCCAACGAAGGGGGCGCCATCCATGTGGATGGGGAGGGCACCCTGATCACCACGGAGTCGGTGCTGCTCAACAGCAACCGCAACCCCGGCATGACCAAAGTGGAGATCGAACGGATCTTCAGCCGCCTGCTCGGCATCGAGAAGACTATCTGGCTGCCGGGGGATCCGGACCACGTCACCGGCGACATGACGGACGGTCATGTGGACGGGGTCTGCGCCTTCAGCCGCCCCGGTCACCTGCTGGTGGACGCCACCCTGGACGGGCACTCCACCTATGGCCGCGTGGTGCGGGAGAATCGCCGAGCCCTGGCCCTGGCCACCGATGCGAGAGGTCGATCCTTCGAGTGCCTCGAGCTGTTCGAGGCGAGCGAGGCGGTGGACGCCGAGGCGGAGGTGTTCTGCGCCTCCTACACCAACTTCTACCTCGCCAACGGCGCCATCATCATGCCCGCCTACGGCGTAAGCGCGGACGAGGCGGCGGGGGAGGTGCTGAGGCGCGCCTTCCCGAACAGGCAGCTGGTGCCGGTGCGCATCAACCAGTTGGCCCACGGCGGGGGCGGCATTCACTGCATCACCCAGCAGCAGCCGGCCTGGCCGGTGCAGGGGTAAGCGTTTGGAGCGGCCTCGTCGGGCGTCTGCGAGGCCTCATGACGGGATCAGGGAGAAGAGATTCATGAACAAGGTCGTCGCAACCATGCAGTTCGCCTGTCAGCGGGAACGCGTGTCAGGGAGGGTATCCGGATGAGCAAGATCGTTGTCGCCACCACACAATTCGCTTGCAGCTGGGAGCTGGAGCGCAATCTGGACACAGCGGAGAGCCTGGTACGGGACGCCGCCGCCAGGGGGGCCAACCTGGTGCTGTTGCAGGAGCTCTTCGCCACCCCCTATTTCTGCATCGAGCAATACCACGGCCATCTGGCGCTGGCGGAGTCGTTCGAGCAGAGCCGGGTGTTGCGCCGCTTCTCGGCCCTGGCGCGGGAACTGGGGGTGGTGCTGCCCATCAGCTGGTTTGAGCGCGCGGGCAACGCCTGCTTCAACTCCCTGGCGATGGCGGATGCGGATGGTCGCCTGCTCGGGGTCTATCGCAAGACCCATATCCCGAACGCCATCGGTTATCAGGAGAAGGAGTATTTCAGCCCGGGGGATACGGGGTTTCGGGTCTGGGACACGGCCGCTGGCCGCATCGGGGTCGGCATCTGCTGGGATCAGTGGTTCCCGGAGGCGGCCCGCGCCATGGCGCTGCAGGGGGCCGAGCTGCTGCTCTATCCCACCGCCATCGGCTCGGAGCCGGGAGCAGAGGGGCTCGATTCGCGGGATCACTGGCAACTGACCCAGCGCGGCCACGCCGCCGCCAACATCATGCCGGTGATCGCCGCCAACCGGGTGGGCCGGGAGGTGGCGACCCGGGATCCCGCGTTGCAGATGCGCTTCTATGGCTCCTCCTTCATCACGGATCACAAGGGGGCTCTGCTGGCCGAGGCGGACAGGGATACCCCGGGTGTGCTGGTGCGGGAGCTGGATCTCGCCGCCATGGCCGAGGAGCGGCTGACCTGGGGCATCTACCGGGATCGTCGCCCCGAGATGTATGGCGCCTTGCTGAGCCTGGATGGGCAGGGCCAGCGGGGAGGGCGTCCATCATGAGCCCCCTCACCAAGATAGCCACGGCACTGGCCCTGCTGCTGAGCCTGGGGGCCCAGGCCGCAGAAGGGATGGGGGAGGCGACAGAGGAGAAGGTGCTGCGCCTCTACAACTGGTCCGATTATTTCGCCCCCGATACCTTGAGCGAATTCACCAGGGAGACCGGGATCCGGGTCATCTACGACGTGATGGACAGCAGCGAGACCCTGGAGGCCAAGCTGATGGCGGGTCGCAGCGGGTATGACCTCATCTTCCCGGGGGACACGGTGGCGGAGCGGCTGATGCGGGCGGGCAGCCTGCAGTCACTCGACAAGGGCAAGCTGCAACACCTGGGGGACATAGACCCCGGCCTGGCGCGGTTGCAGCAGGCCTATCCCCATGCGAAGGAGGCGGTGGTGCCCTACACCTGGGGCACCATAGGGCTCACCTACAACGCGGACGCCATCCGGCAGAGGATGCCGGATGCCCCGGTCAGCAGCCTGGACATGCTGTTCAAGCCCGAGCTGGCGGCGAAATTTGCAGATTGCGGCATCTCGGTCATCGACTCCCCGGACGAGGTGCTGGCGGTGGTGCTGCACTATCTTGGGCGGGATCCCCGCAGCGGCAAGGCGGACGATCTGGAGGCGGCCCTGGCCCTGCTCAAGGGGATCAAGCCCTATATCCGCAAGTTCCAGTCCCAGCCGGTAACCCAGCTGGTGAACGGGGATCTCTGCCTCTCCCTGGGCTACAGCGGCGACATGACCCAGGCCAGGCGCGCCGCCGCCGAGGCGGGCAAGCGGGTCGACTTCGAATACCGATTGCCGAAGGAGGGGAGCACCATCTGGATGGACACCATGGCGATCCCGGCGGATGCCCCCCATCCTGACTATGCCTATGCCTTTATCAACTTCGTGATGCGCCCGGCCAACATGGCGGCCATCACCAACAGCACCGGCTATCCGACTGCCAGTGCCAAGGCCAGACCCATGGTGGATGCCACCATGACGGCCAACCCGGATATCTACCTGGACGAGGCCAGCTACCAGCGGCTCATTCCGGGTCAGGATATAGCACAATCCCAGATGCGTGCCCGCATGCGAGCCTGGACTCGCTTCAAGAGCAGCCTCTGAACCCAGGAGTAGAACGATGTTTTCCCGACGCCACGTATTGAAACAGCTGGTTGCCCTTGGCGCCATTGCCGGGTTTGGCAGCCTGCCCGGTGCCCGCGCGGCCTTCGCCGCCGGCGAACCCGGCGCCGCCGCTTGCTACCACATGCCGGAGGAGTCCTCCCCCCAGGCCCTGGTGTGGGTGGCCTTCGGGGCCACCAGCGAGATCTGGGGTCGCCACTACAAGGAGGTGCAGGCCACCATAGGGCGGCTGGTGCAGGCCATGGTGCCCCACACCCGGGTCAACGTGCTCTGCCACGAGGATGACGAGGCGCTGGCGCGCCAGTTGTGCGGCGAGCGCAACACCCACTTCGTCCACGCCGAGATGGATGACATCTGGCTGCGGGATACCGGCGGTGTCTTCGTGCAGGACGAGCAGGGAGGGCTCGGGCTGGTGGACTTCAACTTCAACGGCTGGGGTGACAAGCAGGAGCACAGCCATGACGCCAGGGTCGCCGCCCTGGTGGGTCGGCAGACGGAGGCCTATTACCTGCAGAGCGAGCTCATCGGTGAGGGGGGCGGCATCGAGGTGGACGGCAACGGCACCGCCATCATGACCGAGAGCAGCTGGATCAACAGCAACCGCAACCCCGGCCTCACCAAGGCGCAGGTGGAGGCGGAGCTCAAGGCCAACCTGGGGCTGCGCAAGATCATCTGGCTGCCGGGGATCAAGGGCAAGGACATCACGGATGCCCACGTGGACTTCTACGCCCGCTTCGTGCGCCCCGGGGTGGTGGTGATCAACATGGACAACGATCCCGACTCCTACGACTACAAGGTGACCCGCCAGCACCTCGCCATCCTGCAGCAGGCGACGGACGCTGACGGCAACAAGCTGGAGCTGCATCAGCTGCCGCCGCCTCTGGGCGGGCGGGACAACAAGTTCAGCCGCAGCCCGGACTTTGCCGCCGGTTACATCAACTACCTGCCCATCAACGGCACCGTCATCGCTCCCCAGTTCGGGGATGCCAGGGCCGACCGCCATTGCCGGGATCTGCTGGCCCGCCTCTATCCGGGGCGCAAGATAGTGCAGATAGACATAGACCCGGTGGCGGCCGGTGGCGGCGGCATCCACTGCATCACCCTCCATCAACCTGCCTGATCTTACGCGCAGGCCGCCTCTGGCGGTGTGACGCAGAACAAGGGGCGCCTCGGCGCCCCTTGTTCTTGCTGGCGTTCCATGGCGCCTCGCTCAGATCCCCGTCATGCCGATCTCGTCGAGCTGGACGTGAGGGGGTTGGCGCAGGGTATAGAGCACGGCCTCGGCCAGATCCTCCACCTGCAGCCAGCCGGGCTTGCGATCGCCCGGGCAGGCCGGGGGCGGCACCTGCACCAGTCCGGGACAGAGGGTGTGGACCCGGACGCCCTGGTGTTGCACCTCTTCCCGCAGTGCCCGGGCGAACCCCAGCACCGCAAACTTGGCGGCGCAGTAGACGCTGGCCCTGGCATAGCCGTGCCTGGCGGCCTGGGAGGCGATGTTGATGACGGTGCCGTGGCGGCTCGCCAGCATGTCCGGCAGGCAGGCCCGGGTCAGCAGGAAGGTGCCCTTGGCACAGGTATCCATCACCCTGTCCCACTCCGATTCCGGCAGATCCTGCACCAGGTGGTCGCTGCCGACCCCGCTGTTGTTGATGAGCAGATCGACGGGGCCGAGCCGCTCCCGGATCCGGGCATGGCCGTCCCGCACCTGATCGCCGTCGCACACATCCAGCGCCAGAGCCATGACTCGCACTCCGTATCGCGCCTCCAGTCTGGCCGCTTCCTGCTCCAGCAGCCCCAGACGGCGGGAAGCCAGGATCAGCTCCACCCCCTGGCTGGCCAGGGCCTCAGCGATGGCCAGTCCGATGCCGCTGGCGCCGCCGCTGATGAGGGCCCGTGTTGCTCTCAGTTCGTTCATCTTGTGTTCTCCTCCAATGGTGCAGGCATTGTGGCGGGCACCTTCGGCAGGGAACAGGGGAGGGGAATGAGTGATTCGAACCCTGGTTCGTGTTTTGGCGTTCCGGTTCGAACTTTGGTTCTAAACGCCGCGACCAGCCGTCGGTTCGATTAGCCGTAAGGGGTAATCGGACGTTCGCGTAAATCAATTCTCCCGCTATAACAGCCATCAATATTTCCCTGCTGACAGATGCCGCTGATTCATGGACACACCGGACAGCAGCATCTCGATCGTCCGATTATGCTTCGCTAATCGAACCTGCATGGGACGGTAATAAACAGAAGAGCCGCCCTGGGGCGGCTCTTTGCATCGGGGATGAATGAATCGTCACGGCGCCTTGGGCGGTTCCACCAGAGCGCTCGCCGGCTGGTCATCTTCCTTGATCCAGGCATCCAGCAGGGTGTAGCCCACCGCCAGCACCACGGGGCCGATGAAGAGACCGATGATCCCCATGGCCAGCAAGCCGCCGATGACCCCCACCAGAATGAGGATCAGCGGCAGGTCGGCCCCGCGCTTGATGAGGAAGGGGCGAAGGAAGTTGTCCATGGTGCCCGCCAGCAGGGACCAGACCAGCAGGAAGGTGCCCCAGGTGGTGTCCCCGCTCCAGTAGAGGTAGCCGACGCTGGCCAGCAGCACCGGGAAGGGGCCTATCTGGGCGACGATCAGCAGGAACATCAGCACCACCAGCACCATGACATAGGGAATGCCGGCGATGAGCAGGCCCAGGCCCGCCACCGAGGATTGCACCAGGGCGGTCACCACCACCCCCATGGCGACGGCGCGGATGGCCTGGGAGGCGAGCACCACCGCATTGTCACCGCGCTGGCCCGCCAGACGGTGGGCGAAGCGGCGAATGCCTTCTGCCGCCTTCTCTCCCGAGTGGTAGAGCAGGCCGCAGATGGCCACGGTCAGCAGGAAGTGGACGAACAGCAGGCCGAGGTTGCCCGCCTGGGCCGCCAGCCAGCGGGCGGTCTGGCCGAAGTAGGGGGCCAGCTTGGTGAACAGCACCTGGCCGCCGCTCGCGAGGATCTGCTGCCAGAACTCATAGAGCTTGTCGCCCACCAGGGGCACTTGCTGCAACCAGAGCAGCTCGGGGGGCGGGGATTGGCTGAGCTCGGTGCCCAGCTCGATGAGCATGGGGGCCTTCTCCGCCACGTTGGCCAGCGTCATGAAGAGGGGAATGACGAAGATGAGCAGCAAGATGCTGGTCATCAGCAAGGCCGCCAGGGTGCGCTTGCCCCACAGCAGGCGCTGGGCCATCTGCATCAGGGGCCAGGTGGCGATGGTGATCATGGTCGACCACACCAGGGCGGGCAGGAAGGGGCGCAAGACCATGAAGCACGAGATGATGAGCAGGCTGAGGAACAGCAAGCCCAGGGTGATCTTGGCCAAATCCACTTTTTTCATATTCATGGCATTCCCTTAACGAGGGGTTGAGCGCCCGGTTCGGGCACCGTGACGGATAGCGGATAACGACCACCAGAGCCCGGCGCTGAGCCAGAACCCCAGGCAGCCAAAGAGCCACCCTTGTCCCGCGAGGATCAGCAGAGAGCTGCTGGTGAGCGCGGGCACCAGGAACAGGAGCCCTGACACGACCAGTCCCCCTGCCAGGGTCAGCAGCGCGGCGGGCAGGGCGGGGGTGGGGCTCCGTTCGAGTGATAGCAGATTACCCGATACCAGCCCCAGGGTGAACATGGCAAGCCCGGCCAGGGCGGTGGACTGGGTGAACCAGGCCGAGAGGGCGCTGGCGATGAGCACCCCGGCCCAGGGGAGCGGGCGTGCCGCCAGCTTCGCCAGCGGGGCGCGCAGTGCCAGCAGCAGGGCCCCCAGGGCAAGGCCGGCCACCACATCCGAGAGGAAGTGGACCCCCAGCCAGACTCGGGCCAGCCCGGCCACGCCGGCCAGCAACAGGGCCAGCAAGGCCCCCTGCCAGGCCCGCAGTGCCGGCAGCCAGCCAAGCAGCAGGCCCCAGTAGAGCAGGGTCGAGGCGGCGTGGCCGCTCGGCATGCCGAAGCCCTGGGCACTCTGGCGGGCCAGCTCGGGTTGCAGGTGGAAGGGCCTGGGCCAGCCGATGCCCGCCTTGAGCAGGTTCACCACCAGGGTGAGCAGCACCATGGCAAACAGCAGGTGGCGCAGCCTGGACCAGCCGAGCAGGGGCAGCAGCAAGGGCAGCAGCGCCAGCTGGAAGGGGGCCGAGCCCAGCAGATTGCCCGCCCTGGGCCAGAGCGCATCCGGCCCGAGCCATTGTTGCAGGCGCTGGATCAGCGGCAACTCGGCGCGGTGCAGCGCACTGGCCGCGTCGCTGAAATCCGTCACCCACAGCACCTGGCTCTCGGGCACCTCGGCCAGCCTCGGGGCTATCCAGTCGAGCTGCGCCGGGAAGCGACGCTGGTCAGGGGGCAGGTCGGCGGCCGCGATCAGCCTGGCGTTCAGGATCTCGCCACCGAGATCCGGGGCCTGGAGCAGGGAGACAAACCCCGTCCCTCGCTGGACCCGCAGGGGCTCCAGGGTCTGGCAGGCGAACACCCTGGCCCGTTGCCAGAGCCCCAGCTCGCCGGTGACGCGACCCTGCAGGCCGGTCTCCTCGAACAGCTCGCGCAGGACCGCCTGCTCCGGAGTCTCCCCCCTGTCGATGTAACCGCCGCTCAGGCTGTAGCGCGAGGAGAGCCTGTCCTGCACCAGCAGGATCCCTTGCTGGTGGCGGATCACGCAGGCGGCCGCAGAGGGAGGGGATTCGGCGCGGGAGGCGGGCAGGGCACAGCCCAGCAACAGCAGCAGGCAGAAGACGACTCGAAACATGATGACACCCAGGGGCAAGGAGTGGGGACAAGGGTCACAGAAATCAGACGGCCGGGCAATGGCTTGCAGGGGGCACCGACCCTGTGGGGGACGCAAGGATTGCCGTCTGCGCGGGCAGTCCCTAGTATTGGCGGCTATTGTTCTTCTCATTAACTACATTGTGGGGCTCTTCATGCGACAGTTCGGTTTCTTTCTGGGGATTGCCATCGGCGTCATCCTGATACTGTTTGGCAGTATCGTCATCTTCCAGGCCCTGCCTGCGGCGCTGGACGTGCTGGAGATGCCGAGCCGGATCCCCTTCGTGCGCGAGGTGTACACCTGGCTGATGAGCAGCGCCAACGGGCTCACCGCCCAGCTGGAGCAGAACTTCCTGGAGGCCTTCCAGACGGTGCTCAAGCTGATCCTGCTCATCACCTTCATGTGGGTCTGCGTCAAGCTGGTCAACATGGGGGTGCTGATCATCCGGGCCGGCGTCGACCTTATCCGCACCGCCATCGAGCACAGCGAAGAGAAGGGTGCCAAGCCCACCGAGCAGGACCGCCATTTCTGATCTTCCCCTGCCACGGGTCAGATAAACAACAAGGCCATCATGTGATGGCCTGTTTTTATGGTGGCATGACGCTTAAATAAGTCAGTTAAGCAGTTTTTCCAGCTCCTCTTCGGCATCCGCCCTGGCCTGATCGCTCAGGGTGCCGGAGGTCGCTTCCCGCTTCTCGCCCTGTTGCTGCACCGCCTTGGCCGCCTGCTGCTGCGCACTGGTCGCGGCACTGATGGCGGCGGCGCTGCTGGCGGCCTGCTTGGCGCTGTCACTCGCTGCCTTGGCGGCTTGCTGCTGTGCACTGGTCGCGGCACTGATGGTCGCTGCGCTGCTGGCGGCTTGTTTGGCGCTGTCGCTCACCGCCTTGGTGGCTTGCTGCTGCGCCGTGGTGGCTGCACTGATGGTCGCTGCGCTGCTGGCGGCCTGTTTGGCGCTGTCGCTCACCGCCTTGGCGGCTTGCTGCTGCGCCGTGGTGGCGGCACTGATGGCGGCGGCACTGCTGGCAGCCTGC
Source organism: Aeromonas sp. PrichA-15 (assembly GCF_017939245.1). Lineage (NCBI taxonomy): Bacteria > Pseudomonadati > Pseudomonadota > Gammaproteobacteria > Aeromonadales > Aeromonadaceae > Aeromonas > Aeromonas sp. PrichA-15. The sequence continues at coordinate 16,841 of NZ_JAGKRH010000101.1, forward strand.
TTGGCGCTGTCGCTCACTGCCTTGGCGGCTTGCTGCTGCGCCGTGGTGGCGGCACTGCTGACGGCCTGCTTGGCGCTGTCGCTCGCTGCCTTGGCGGCTTGCTGCTGCGCTGTGGTTGCGGCACTGATGGTCGCTGCGCTGCTGACGGCCTGCTTGGCGCTGTCGCTCACCGCCTTGGTGGCTTGTTGCTGCGCCGTGGTGGCGGCACTGATGGTCGCTGCGCTGCTGGCGGCCTGTTTGGCCGAGTCGCTCGCCGCCTTGGTCGCTTGTTGCTGCGCCGTGGTGGCGGCACTGCCGATCACCTGTCTGGTGGAGTCGGACAGGGCCTTGCTGGCGCTCTGTTGCAGGCCCCCCATCATGGTGCCCAGCAGAGAACTGCCCGCGCCCGTGAGCCCCTGACCGGCACCGGTCAGGGCCGTGGCGGCCGGGGTGGCCTGGGACTGCCAGCCCTGCATGGCGCTGGGCCAGGTCGGGGTGGCGGCCGTCAGGTTTTCCCCGAAGACCTGGGTCGCCCCGTCACCTTTTTGCACCATGACGGCGAGCTGGTTGGTGTCGGCGTTCCAGACCATGCCGGCCTGCTTGGCTACGTCCGGCACGGGGGCGTAGCGGGAGACCACGTAAAAGAGCGGTCCCTCCTGTTGCAGCTCGTCGGCGGTCTTGAGCAGTTGCATGGTGCTCTCGTAGTTGGGCCCCAGCATGGCGGTCATTCTGTCCTTGATCAGCGGCTGCTCGAACAGGTTGGCCTCGTTCGGATCGAAACCGACCAGCGGCTTGAGCAGGGCCCACATCAGCTGGCTGGTGGGGCTCATCATCAGCAGGGGGGCGACACAGGCGGACAACATCAGGCTCAGGCAGGCAGCCTTGAGCAACGGCATGATACGCATTGACAACATATCCAGTTAATTATCTGATTATTAAGGGTTATTCATTACCGCATCCCGGCGATGCCGGTGGGGGCCCACGGCAGCGCCCTGACAGGCCTTGGCGGGCGCAGGCAGGCTATCATATTGCTTCCGGAATGCCAGATGAGCCGACATTTATTGGTCAAGTCGAGGGCTCTGCTGGTCGCTTTACACTTTCACTCCCCCGTGACAGGAATTCCCATGATCCGTTGTGCAGGTTGTCTGCTGGCCCTTGGCTGGCTCTTCCCCGCGTTGGCCGCCCCGGCGTCCAACACCCTCAGCCACTCGGTGGGCACCGAGCTGGTGCTGCCCCTTGGTTCGCTGCCCGAGCGGGTGTGCTGGTATCAGGATCAGAAATACTCCCAGGGGGCCCGTATCCAGCAGGGGGGGCTCTGGCTGGAGTGCGCGCCGCAACAGGCGATGGAGACCAATGGTCCCCTGATCTGGCGAGAGGTGACGACGCCGTCACAGAGTGGTGAACCGGAGGGCAACCAGCGGACGATCCGGGTGGGCCAGTGAGCCTTTTCTTGATCCAGCTACAGACACGGGCGTGATCTCTATCGCATAATGCGGCTCTTTCTTCTCTTGACTGGGATCTAAGCAATGGCTCGTCGCTCTTCCAATGCACAACGTCGTCGCAGTAGCTGGTGGTACAAACGCTTGTTGGCAAGGGAGCGGGAAGAGCGCGAAGCGCGTTCCGTCCGGGATTGATACCGCATTGAACAACGGAGCCTCGGGCTCCGTTTTTATTGGTGACTAAACGTGCATTACCGCAGGCAGGTTTATTACCACAGGTGGATAATGGTGCCGCTCTGCCAATGCACAACGTCGTTGCCGCCGTGAGCTGGCGGTACCAACCCTTGTTGGCAAGGGAGCGGGAAGCACGCGAGGGCGCTGCGTCCGGGATGGATACGGCATTGAAAAACGGAGCCTCGGGCTCCGTTTTTATGGGTGACTAAACGTGCATTACCGCAGACAGGTTTATTACCACAGGTGGATAATGATGCCGTTCTGCCAGTGCACAACGTCGTTGCCGTCGTGAGCTGGCGGTACCAACCCTTGTTGGCAAGGGAGGGAAGCGCGCGAGGGCGCTGCGTCCGGGATGGATACCGCATTGAAAAACGGAGCCTCGGGCTCCGTTTTTATTGCTGACTAGAAGTGCATTACCGCAGGCAGATTTATTACCACAGGTGGATAATGGTGCCGTTCTGCCAGTGCACAACGTCGTTGCCGTCGTGAGCTGGCGGTACAACCCCTTCATTCAGCAAAGACCGTCATGCGAGAACGGGGGCCATCGGGCCCCCGTTTTGCATTTGCAGAGGTTGGCTGCCTGCGACTCAGCGTTGCAGGGCGGCCAGGGCCAGCTCGACCCGCTTGGCGTACTCGGGGTCGGCCTGCTCGAAGTGCCTGAGCTGGGCCGCGACGATGGCGTCATCCTCCACATTGATGAGGGAGCGGGCCAGGTTGGCGGCGAGGCGGGCACGCTGCCCCTCGTCCATCAGGCGGAAGAGATCCCCCGGCTGACTGTAGTAGTCGCTGTCGTAGTCACGAAAATCGTAGTGCAGGGCAGCCCCTTCCAGACTCAGGGCCGGTTCGTGCTGCTCGCTCGGCTGCTGGGTGCCGAAGCGGTTCGGTTGGTAGTTGGGGCTGGCGCCACCGTTGCTGTCCGCCCGCATGGCGCCGTCGCGGTGGGCACCGTGGTGGAACGGGCAGCGCGGGGCGTTGACCGGCAGCAGGCCGTGGTTGACGCCGAGGCGGTAGCGCTGGGTGTCACCGTAGGAGAACAGGCGACCCTGCAACATGCGATCCGGCGAGAAGCCGATGCCGGGCACCACGTTGGCCGGGGTGAAGGCGGCCTGCTCCACGTGGGCGAAGTAGTTGTCCGGGTTCTGGTTGAGCTCCAGCACGCCCACCGGGATGAGCGGGTAGTCCATGTGGGGCCACACCTTGGTGAGATCGAACGGGTGGATCTTGTAGGTCTGGGCTTCGGCCTCCGGCATCACCTGCACATAGACCTTCCAGCGCGGGAAGTCGCCCCGCTCGATGGCGTTGAACAGATCGGCCTGACTGGTCTCTCTGTCCTGACCGACGGCGGTGGCGGCCTCTTCATCGGTGTAGAAGCGGTGGCCTTGCTCGGTCTTGAAGTGGAACTTGACCCAGAAGCGCTCGTTGGCCGAGTTGATGAAGCTGAAGGTGTGGCTGCCGTAGCCGTTCATCTCCCGCAGGCTCCTGGGAATGCCGCGATCGCTGAAGAGGATGGTGACCTGATGCAGGGATTCCGGGTGGCGTGACCAGAAGTCCCAGGCGGCGGTGGCGCTGCGCAGGTTGGTGCGGGGATCCCGCTTCTGGGTGTGGATGAAGTCGGGGAATTTCAGGGGATCGCGAATGAAGAACACCGGGGTGTTGTTGCCCACCAGATCCCAGTTGCCCTGCTCGGTGTAGAACTTGAGGGCGAAGCCGCGCACGTCGCGCTCGGCGTCGGCGGCCCCCTTCTCGCCGGCCACGGTGGAGAAGCGCAGGAACACCGGGGTCTGCTTGCCGACGGCGTTGAACAGGTCGGCCTTGCTGAAGGCGCTGATATCGTGGGTCACGGTGAAGGTGCCGTAGGCACCCGAGCCTTTGGCGTGCACCACCCGCTCGGGAATGCGCTCGCGGTCGAAGTGGGCGAGTTTCTCCATCAACCAGATGTCTTGCATCAGGACGGGGCCGCGGGGGCCGGCGGTGAGGCTGTTGTTGTTGTCGACGACGGGGGCGCCGTTGGCGCTGCGCAGGGTCTTGTCGGTCATGGCGGGTCTCCTTGTGATGAGTCGCCAGACTAGGGGAAGTGGGGGAGCGGCTCCAATGGAGTGTGCCTAACCCTTTGATTGGTTTCGCTGATGGGGGTGGAAACAGACGCCAGCCTTGCGGCAAGATGGGATTCAGCCAATCAGGAGGTCTCATGTCCATCACCATTCGCCGCGCCGGGCCGGAAGATGCCGCCGCCCTGCGGGATCTTCACGCCATGCCCCATGCTCAGGCGGGCACCCTGCAACTTCCCTTCCCCTCCCTGCAGCAGTGGGAGCAGAAGCTGACCCCGCGGGATGGCATCTACAGCCTGCTGGCGGAGTGGGAGGGGGAGGTGGCGGGTGCGCTGGTTCTGATGGTGGAGCCGGCCCCCCGTCGCCGCCACGTGGCGAGCATCGGCATGGCGGTACACGATGACTGGGCCGGTCGCGGGGTGGGCACTGCCCTGATGCAGGCTGCGCTGGATCTGGCGGACAACTGGCTCGGCTTGACGCGGGTGGAGCTGACGGTCTGGGCCGACAATCAGGCGGCCCTGGCCCTCTATCGCAAGGCGGGCTTCGTGGAGGAGGGCGTAGCCCGGGATTACGGCCTGCGTCATGGGGTGCTGGTGGATGCCCTCTACATGGCCAGGGTGCGCCGATGATCGACTATCGCGAGCGCCTGACGCCGGTGCTGCGGGCACTGGAGCAGGATCCGGATCTCTCCATCGAGGCGCTGGCGAGTCGCGCCTGCCTCTCCCTCTACCACTTCCACCGGGTGTTCACCGCAGTGGCGGGCGAAGCCCCCGGCGAGATGTGCCGCCGCCTGCGGATGCAGCGGGCGGCCTGGCAGCTCTGCTACACCGATGCCAGCGTCACCGCCATCGCTCTGGGGGCGGGGCTTGGCAGCTCCCAGGCTTTCGCCAAGGCGTTTCGCCGTCACTATGGTTGCACCCCGGGGGCGTTTCGCCGCGACAAGGGCAAGAACGGACACCTGGATCGCAAGGAAGGACACGCATGGCAAGGGGCACTCCCTTATGCTGAAGGCCACTCATCAGCAAGGAGCAACACCATGAACACCGTCGAGATGGACGCCCGCACCCTGGCCTATATCCGCGTGACCGGCCCCTATGGCGAAGGGTATGACGCCGTCTGCCATCGCCTTCACCAGTGGGCCGCGCCCCGTGGCCTGGAAGGGGGAGAGTGGATCTTCATCTACCACGACAACCCCGAGGTGACGCCGCCGGCCCAGTGCCGCACCGACATCGGCATCAGCGTACCGGTGGGGACCCAGGGCTCGGGAGAGGTGGAAATTCAGCTCATCCCCGCCGGACGCTACGCCCAGTCCCGCTATCTCATCACGGATCGCAGCCAGTACGGGGAGCGCTGGCAGGAGCACATCGGCGATATCGTCGCGGCCGGGCTCGCCTTTGGGGACGGCCCCTGCTTCGAGCTCTATCACAGCGTGAGCAATGACCCCCTGCGCGATGACGTGAGCTTCTGCTCCAGCGTGCGCTAGGCAGGCGGCAATAAAACGAGGCGCCCAAGGGCGTAATGCCGATCAGTTAAGGATCCATTGACCGATCCTCAGGCTGTGTAAGAATCCGAAACTCCTTGTTGGGTTTCGGATTTTTTTATGCGTATCGACCAAGCTCTCGACTTCATTCACGCCTGTCCTCCCGGAAAGTTTGAGT
>NZ_JAGKRH010000102.1:0-29428 GCF_017939245.1 Aeromonas sp. PrichA-15
TAGAGGCAGTAGAGGCAGTAGAGGCAGTAGAGGCAGTAGAGGCAGTAGAGGCAGTAGAGGCAGTAGAGGCAGTAGAGGCAGTAGAGGCAGTAGAGGCAGTAGAGGCAGTAGAGGCAGTAGAGGCAGTAGAGGCAGTAGAGGCAGTATCAGAATCAACTAAAAGAAAAGCCGGGACAAGCCCGGCTTTTTCTTTTATCACTCAGCAGCTGCTTCAGCAGCGGCCGGGCGGTCTACCAGCTCAATGTAAGCCATAGGAGCGTTGTCGCCAGCACGGAAACCGCATTTCAGAATGCGAGTATAACCGCCGGCGCGCTCCAGGTAGCGCGGGCCCAGTTCATTGAACAGCTTAGCCACGATCGCGTTATCGCGAGTACGGGCAAATGCCAGGCGACGATTAGCAACGCTATCAGTCTTGGCAAGGGTGATCAGCGGTTCAACTACACGACGCAGCTCTTTTGCCTTAGGCAGAGTCGTCTTGATGATCTCATGACGAACCAGGGAGCTGGCCATGTTGCGGAACATAGCCTGACGATGGCTGCTGTTCCGGTTCAGTTGACGACCACTCAAACGATGGCGCATGACCTTATCCTTCTAACTAAATCTGTGAAACCCGTAATCTGGATTACTCGTCAGCGATGCTGGCGGGCGGCCAGTTCTCAAGGCGCATGCCAAGAGACAGACCACGGGAGGCCAACACGTCCTTGATCTCAGTCAGGGACTTCTTACCGAGGTTAGGAGTCTTAAGCAACTCAACTTCGGTACGCTGTACCAGATCACCAATATAGTGGATAGCTTCTGCCTTCAGACAGTTCGCTGAACGAACTGTCAGCTCCAAATCATCGACAGGACGCAGCAGAATCGGATCAAACTCGGGTTTCTCTTCTTTCTTCTCGGGCACGCTGACATCGCGCAGATCCACGAAGGCTTCCAGTTGCTCTGCCAGAATAGTGGCGGAACGACGGATGGCTTCTTCCGGATCCAGAGTACCATTGGTCTCCATGTCGATAACCAGCTTGTCCAAGTCGGTGCGCTGTTCCACACGTGCCGCCTCGACATTGTAGGCGATGCGAACGATGGGGCTGAACGCGGAGTCCAGCAGCAGGCGACCGATGGGACGCTCTTCATCATCGTTGTGAACACGAGCAGAAGCAGGCACATAACCACGACCGCGCTGAACTTTCAGGCGCATGCTGATCTCAGCATTTGCACCAGTCAGGTGGCAGATTACGTGCTCCGGGTTTACGATCTCGACTTCATCACCGTGAGTGATATCACCAGCGGTAACGGGGCCTGTTCCAGACTTGGTCAGGGACAGAGTTACCTCGTCCTTGCCTTCCAGCTTCACAGCGATACCTTTCAGGTTGAGCAGGATTTCAAGAATGTCTTCCTGTACACCTTCTTTGCTGCTGTACTCGTGCAGTACTCCGTCGATCTCGACTTCAGTAACCGCACAACCGGGCATAGATGACAGCAAAATACGACGCAGGGCATTGCCCAGCGTGTGGCCAAAGCCACGCTCAAGCGGCTCGAGAGTCACTTTCGCGTGAGTCGGGCTAACTTGCTCGATGTCAACTAGCCGCGGTTTAAGAAAATCTGTTACAGAACCCAGCATTGTGTCCTCTCTTTAGAAGCTAGCTTTACTTGGAGTAAAGCTCGACGATCAGCTGTTCGTTAATGTCGGCAGACAGGTCGGAACGCTCCGGCAGGCGCTTGAAGGCACCTTCCATCTTAGCAGCGTCAACCTCTACCCAAGTCGGCTTCTCGCGCTGACCAGCAACTTCCAGGGAAGCTTTGATACGCGCTTGCTTCTTAGCCTTCTCGCGAACGCAGATCACGTCCTCAGGGGATACCTGGAAAGAAGGAACATTCACAACGCGGCCGTTTACCATGATGGCTTTGTGGCTCACCAGCTGACGAGATTCAGCACGAGTGGCGCCGAAGCCCATGCGGTAGACGACGTTGTCCAGACGACCTTCCAGCAGCTGCAACAGGTTTTCACCGGTGTTACCCTTTTGACGGGCAGCGTCGCGGTAGTAGTTGCGGAACTGTTTTTCCAATACGCCGTAGATACGACGTACTTTTTGTTTCTCGCGCAGTTGCACACCGTAGTCGGACAGACGCGCTTTACGCGCACCGTGTTGACCAGGAACGGTGTCAATCTTGCACTTAGAATCAATCGCACGAACACCAGACTTCAGGAAGAGGTCGGTGCCCTCACGACGGCTAAGCTTAAGCTTAGGACCGATATATCTTGCCATCTTCTTTCTCCAACAATCCTAGACCAAGTAGCTACAGCGTTACACGCGGCGCTTCTTGGGAGGACGACAACCGTTGTGCGGGATCGGAGTCACATCAGTAATGTTAGTGATGCGGAAACCAGCCGCGTTCAGAGCGCGGATGGAAGACTCACGACCGGGACCCGGACCTTTGACCATGACTTCCAGGTTCTTCACGCCGTATTCTTTGGCGATCTCACCAGCACGCTCAGCAGCTACCTGGGCAGCAAACGGAGTGGACTTACGGGAACCACGGAAACCGGAACCACCAGAGGTAGCCCAAGACAGAGCATTGCCCTGACGGTCAGTAATGGTCACGATTGTGTTGTTGAAAGATGCATGAACGTGCGCAATACCGTCGCTCACTTGCTTTTTAACGCGCTTGCGAGCACGAGTCGGAGTTTTAGCCATTTTCTACCTTCCCGTTACTTCTTGATAGCCTTGCGCGGACCCTTACGGGTACGAGCGTTGGTCTTGGTACGTTGACCACGAACAGGCAGGCTACGACGGTGACGCAAACCACGGTAGCAACCCAGATCCATCAATCGCTTGATGTTCATGGAAATCTGACGACGCAGGTCACCTTCAACGGTGAATTTACCTACTTGTTCACGCAGACTCTCGATCTGAGCTTCGTCCAGGTCTTTAATTTTCACATTCTCAGCGATACCGGCTGCGGCACAGATGGCCTTGGAGCGGGTACGACCGACGCCATAAATAGCAGTCAACGCAATGACTGCATGTTTATGGTCAGGAATGTTAATGCCAGCGATACGGGCCACTATTCACTCCTACATATAGTAGATAACGACCACCACAAAGCCCGTGAGCGGATACGTGGCGGTCAACCAATACACAACAAAAGTTGGCTGGCTATATTAGCCAGCACAACTATTTGTTGCAAGTACTAACCGTAAAAAATTAGCCTTGGCGCTGTTTATGCTTTGGCTCGCTGCAAATCACACGCACCACACCGTGACGCTTGATGATTTTGCAGTTACGGCAGATTGCCTTAACGGAAGCACGAACTTTCATTGCTTAACTCCGTAACTACGCCGACCTTTAGCGGCCGTAGCCCTTCAGGTTGGCCTTCCTCAGGACGTCGCCATATTGATGAGACATCATATGGGTCTGAACCTGAGCCATGAAGTCCATGATAACTACCACGATAATCAGCAGCGAGGTGCCACCGAAGTAGAACTGTACGTTCCAGGCAGTCATCAGGAACTGGGGTACCAGACAGATAAAGGTAATATAGAGCGCACCTGCCAATGTCAGGCGAGTCATAACCTTATCGATGTAACGTGCTGTCTGCTCGCCCGGGCGGATCCCCGGGATAAAGGCTCCACTCTTCTTCAGGTTATCTGCTGTCTCGCGGGGGTTGAACACCAGCGCGGTATAGAAGAAGCAGAAGAAGATAATGGCTGCTGCATAGAGCATCTCGTACAAGGGCTGACCCGGCTGCAGGACCATAGAGACCTGTTGCAGGATGTCAGCGATCTTGCCCTCGCCCTGACCAAACCAGGAGGTAATGGTACCCGGGAAGAGGATGATGCTGGATGCGAAAATCGCAGGAATCACACCGGCCATATTCACTTTCAACGGCAGGTGTGTGCTTTGCGCAGCGAATACCTGGCGGCCTTGTTGACGCTTGGCATAGTTAACGACGATACGACGCTGACCACGCTCAACGAACACCACAAAGTAAGTCACAGCGAAAACAATCAAGCCCAGCAACAACAACAGCAGGATGTGCAATTCCCCTTGACGTGCCTGTTCGGCCGTAGCGCCAATGGCATGAGGCAGACCGGCGACGATACCTGTGAAGATAATCAACGAGATACCATTACCGATCCCACGCTCGGTAATCTGTTCACCCAACCACATCAAGAACATGGTACCGGTGACCAGACTCACAACGGCTGTGAAATAGAAGCCCAAACCCGGATGAGTCACGAGTCCTTGCATCATATTCGGCAGACCGGTTGCAATACCAATGGCCTGGAACGTTCCCAAAACCAGCGTGCCCCAACGGGTATATTGGCTAATCTTGCGACGGCCGGATTCACCCTCTTTCTTGAGTTCAGCAAGAGCAGGATGAACCACAGTCAGCAACTGGATAATGATCGACGCCGAAATGTACGGCATGATCCCCAGTGCAAGAATAGAAGCACGCGAGAGTGCACCACCACTGAACATGTTGAACATCTCAATGATGGTGCCCTTCTGTTGTTGGAACAACTCGGCCAGTACGGCGGCGTCAATACCAGGGATCGGCACATAAGAGCCTGCACGGAACACGATAATTGCCCCGAGAACGAAAAGCAGACGGCTCTTCAGTTCGCTCAGACCACCTTGTGCTTTAACATCCAATCCTGGTTTCTTAGCCATTGTACTGATTATTCCTCGATTTTACCGCCAGCGGCCTCGATGGCTGCACGTGCACCCTTGGTGACGGACAGACCACGAACGGTCACAGCACGGTCAATGTTGCCAGACAGAACAACTTTAGCGAACACGATGTTTTTGGTAATAACACCGGCTTGCTTCAGAGTGCTCACGTCGACCACATCACCTTCTACCAGGGCGATTTCGTTCAGGCGCACTTCGGCAGAAACCAAAGATTTGCGAGAGAAGAAACCGAACTTCGGCAGACGGATTTTCAAAGGCATCTGGCCGCCTTCGAAACCGTTGCGGACCTTGCCGCCACCGGAACGAGAGGTTTGACCTTTAACACCACGACCACCGGTCTTGCCCAGACCAGAACCGATACCACGGCCCGGACGGTGCTTGACGCGCTTGGAGCCAGCGGCCGGAGACAGAGTATTCAGACGCATGCTTAGCCCTCCACCTTAACCATGTAATAAACCTGGTTGATCATGCCGCGTACGCAGGGAGTATCTTCCAGCTCAACGGTGTGACCAATGCGACGCAGACCCAGACCACGCAGAGTCGCCTTGTGCTTTGGCAGACGGCCGATAGAGCTGCGAGTTTGAGTTACTTTTACAGTGTTAGCCATGTCGCATTACCCCAGAATTTCTTCAACGCGCAGACCACGCTTGGCCGCGATCTGTTCCGGTGATTGACCGTGAACCAGAGCGTCGACAGTTGCGCGAACAACGTTGATTGGGTTGGTGGAACCGTAGGTCTTGGCCAGCACGTTGTGGATACCAGCAACTTCCAGTACGGCACGCATGGCGCCGCCTGCAATGATACCAGTACCTTGGGAGGCCGGCTTCATGAACACGGTGGAACCAGAGTGAACGCCACGCACCGGGTGATGCAGGGTGCCGTTGTTCAGCTCAACCTTGTTCAGGTTACGCTTAGCCTGTTCCATCGCCTTTTGAATGGCGGCCGGAACTTCACGGGCCTTACCGTAACCGTAACCTACACGGCCGTTACCATCACCCACCACGGTCAACGCGGTGAAGGACATGATACGACCACCTTTAACAGTTTTCGAAACACGGTTTACTGCAATGAGCTTTTCTTGCAGTTCGCCGGCTTGAGATTCGACTTTAGCCATCTTCGACTCCTAGCTTAGAACTGAAGACCAGCGTCACGAGCAGCGGTAGCCAGAGCGGCTACACGACCGTGATACTTGAAACCGGAACGATCGAAAGATACGTTCTGAACGCCTTTGGCAATAGCACGCTCAGCGATAGCCTTACCTACAGCGGTAGCAGCATCTGCGTTACCGGTGTATTTCAGAGCTTCACTGATGGCTTTCTCTACTGTGGAAGCAGAGGCCAGAACTTCGGAACCGTTGGCTGCAATAACCTGCGCATAGATATGACGCGGGGTACGGTGAACAACCAGACGGGTAGCTCCCAGTTCCTGCATCTTTTTCCGAGCACGAGTAGCACGACGGAGACGAGCTGCTTTCTTGTCCATAGTGTTACCTTACTTCTTCTTAGCTTCTTTAGTACGCACTTGCTCGTTGGCATAGCGTACACCCTTGCCCTTGTAGGGCTCCGGAGCGCGGTAAGCACGGATATCGGCGGCGACTTGGCCAACCAGCTGCTTGTCCACACCACGCAGAACGATCTCGGTGGCGGACGGACATTCAGCGGTGACACCAGCCGGCAGCGCATGCTCTACCGGGTGAGAGAAGCCCAGTGCCAGCGCAACAGCATTGCCCTTGATGGAGGCTTTGTAACCTACACCAACCAGCTGCAGCTTGCGCTCGAAGCCTTGGGTAACACCGACTACCATGTTGTTGACCAATGCACGGGCAGTACCGGCCTGAGCGTCAGCACCAGCGATGCCGTCGCGCGGGGCGAACTTCAGTACATTGTCTTCTTTGGTCACTTCTACACCAGCGTGGATGGAACGAACCAGGGAACCCTTGCCACCTTTGATGGACAGTTCTTGGCCGTTCAGAGTCACCTCTACGCCAGCAGGAATAGTGACGGGTGCCTTAGCAACGCGAGACATTTCCGACCTCCTATTAAGCGACGTAGCAGATGATCTCACCACCCATGCTTGCCTTGCGGGCAGCACGGTCGGTCATCACACCTTTAGACGTGGACACGATAGCAACACCGAGACCGCCCATGACTTTCGGCAGATCAGTAGTGCGCTTGTAAATACGCAGGCCGGGACGGCTCACGCGTTGGATCAGTTCTACAACCGGCTTGCCCTGGAAATACTTCAGTTCGATTTCCAGTTCCGGTTTCACGTCACCAGCTACGTTGTAGCCAGCGATGTAACCTTCTTCTTTCAGCACTTTGGCGATAGCCACTTTCAGCTTGGAAGAAGGCATGGAAACCGCAACTTTGCTCGCCGCCTGACCGTTACGGATGCGGGTCAGCATATCCGCGATCGGATCTTGCATGCTCATAGTCTAACTCCCGAGATTCTTACCAAGAGGCCTTTTTGAGGCCCGGAATTTCGCCCTTCATGGCATGCTCACGCACCTTGATGCGAGAGAGGCCAAACTTCCGCAGGAAACCGTGCGGACGACCAGTGATGTTGCAACGGTTACGCTGGCGGGACGGACTGGAATCACGGGGCAGCTGTTGCAGTTGCAAGACAGCATCCCAACGCGCTTCTTCAGAAGCGTTCATATCAACGATGATAGCTTTCAGCTCGGTACGCTTGGTCGCGAACTTGGCTGCCAGCTTCGCACGCTTTGCTTCACGTGCTTTCATGGATGTTTTAGCCATAACCCTAACCTTACTTGCGGAATGGGAAGTTAAAGGCAGCCAGCAGAGCACGGCCTTCTTCGTCGGTATTCGCGGAAGTGGTGATGGTGATATCCAGACCACGGACGCGATCGACCTTGTCATAGTCGATTTCCGGGAAGATGATTTGCTCACGCACGCCCATGGAGTAGTTACCACGGCCATCGAACGCCTTGGCGTTCAGACCACGGAAGTCACGGATACGCGGTACGGAGATGCAAATCAGCCGTTCCAGGAACTCCCACATACGCTCGCCACGCAGGGTTACTTTACAACCTATCGGGTAGCCTTCACGAATCTTGAAGCCCGCAACAGATTTGCGTGCTTTGGTGATCAGCGGCTTCTGACCGGAAATGGCAGCCATATCGGCAGCAGCATTTTCCAGCAACTTCTTGTCAGAGATCGCTTCACCAACACCCATGTTCAGGGTGATTTTCTCGATCCGAGGGACTTGCATGATAGTCTTGTAACCGAACTGCTTGGACAGTTCATTTACTACATCGGATTTGTAGTAATCATGCAGTTTCGCCATCGTTAAACTCCAATTACTTCACAAGTTCGCCGGTGGATTTGAAGAAACGGACTTTCTTGCCGTCTTCAATCCGGAAACCAACGCGGTCAGCCTTGCCAGTGGCAGAGTTGAACAGCGCGACGTTAGATACATCGATGGGGGCTTCTTTGGTGACGATGCCGCCAGCCTGACCCAGTGCGGGTACCGGCTTTTGGTGTTTCTTCACCTGGTTGATGCCTTCCACGATTACCTTACCTTTTGCAATCAGGACTTGAGTGACTTTGCCACGCTTGCCCTTGTCTTTGCCGGTAAGAACAATTACTTCGTCTTCGCGACGGATTTTAGCTGCCATCGTTCGACTCCTTACAGTACTTCGGGTGCCAGGGACACAATCTTCATGAACTTCTCGTTACGGAGTTCACGGGTCACCGGGCCAAAAATACGAGTACCGATTGGCTGTTGGTTGTTGTTAAGCAACACAGCCGCATTGTTGTCGAAACGGATGACAGAGCCGTCCGGACGACGAACGCCTTTACGGGTGCGTACGACCACCGCGTTATACACATCACCTTTCTTCACTTTACCGCGAGGAATGGCTTCCTTGATGGAAACCTTGATGATGTCGCCGATGCCGGCATAACGGCGGTGCGAACCACCCAGAACCTTAATACACATTACACTGCGAGCGCCGGAGTTGTCGGCAACACCCAGCATACTTTGCATCTGGATCATCTTAGTGCTCCGCTTTGTTTACTTCTTATCCCTGATGGGATCTGGCTGCCTTCAAAAGGCGCGAAACTATAACACAGCTATTTTTGAAAAGGTAGCCTAAAAAACAAACGGCCCCGATGGGGGGCCGTTTGGGCTAAAAAGTACCGAATTAGGCCTTTTCTACGACAGCAACCAGGGTCCAGGACTTGGTCTTGGACAGCGGGCGGCACTCGCGGATTTCCACGAGATCGCCAGCCTTGCACTCGTTGTTCTCGTCATGCACGTGCAGCTTGGTAGTACGCTTGATGATCTTACCGTAGATCGGGTGCTTTACCTTGCGCTCGATAGCGACGGTGATGGACTTGTCCATCTTGTCGCTGATTACACGACCTTGCAGAGTACGGATCTTGTCAGTCATTACGCACCTGCCTTCTCAGTCAGTACAGTCTTGATACGTGCGACGTCACGACGCACTTGTTTCAGAGTGTGAGTCTGAGCCAGCTGGCCGGTGGAAGCTTGCATGCGCATGTTGAATTGCTCACGCAGCAGACCCAGCAGCTCCTGGTTCAGTTCTTCGACGCTCTTTTGACGCAGATCTTGGGCTTTCATCACATCACCGTCTTAATTACGAAAGTGGTCTGAACAGACAGCTTAGCTGCGGCCAGGGCAAACGCTTCACGCGCCAGAGCCTCAGGTACACCATCCATCTCGTACAGAACCTTGCCAGGCTGGATCGGGCAAACCCAGTATTCCACGTTACCCTTACCTTTACCCATACGAACTTCGAGGGGCTTTTCGGTGATGGGCTTGTCCGGGAACACACGGATCCAGATCTTGCCTTGACGCTTAACGTGACGGGTCATGGCACGACGGGCTGCTTCGATTTGACGAGCAGTCAGTTGACCACGAGATGTCGCCTTCAGGCCAAAGGTACCGAAGGATACTTCGTTACCGGCATTGGCCAGACCGCGGTTACGACCCTTGTGGGTCTTGCGGAATTTAGTACGCTTAGGTTGCAACATTTACCGAATCTCCTTACTTGGCAGCGCGGCGCTTGTTGTCACGCTTGGGCTTCGCAGGAGCTTGCTCTTGAGCAGCGGCAGCATTGACTGCAGCCAGACCGCCCAGAACTTCGCCCTTGAAGATCCAAACTTTAACGCCGATCACACCGTAAGTGGTGTGGGCTTCAGAAGTTGCGTAGTCGATGTCGGCGCGCAGGGTATGCAGGGGCACACGACCTTCACGGTACCATTCGGTACGCGCGATTTCAGCGCCGCCCAGACGGCCGGAAACTTCCACTTTGATGCCCTTGGCACCCAGGCGCATGGCGTTCTGTACGGCGCGCTTCATAGCACGACGGAACATTACGCGACGCTCCAGCTGGGAAGTGATGCTGTCGGCAACCAGTTTGCCATCCAGCTCCGGCTTGCGGACTTCGGAAATGTTGATCTGAGCAGGCACGCCAGCGATTGCGGCTACAGCTTTGCGCAGTTTTTCAACGTCTTCGCCTTTCTTGCCGATCACGACACCCGGACGAGCGGTGTGAATGGTCACACGGATGCTCTTGGCCGGACGCTCGATAGTGATCTTGGACAAGGAAGCGTTTTTCAGCTCCTTGGTCAGGAACTGGCGTACTTGGAAATCGCTGTACAGGTTGTCAGCGAAGTCTTTGGTGTTCGCGAACCAGGTAGAATTCCAAGGCTTGGTAATACCCAGGCGAATGCCATTAGGATGTACTTTCTGACCCATTGCTTATCTCCCAGCCTTAGCGTCGGATACCACTACAGTGATGTGAGCGGTACGCTTGAGGATACGATCCGCGCGACCTTTGGCACGCGGGCGGATGCGCTTCATGGAGGGACCTTCGTCTACCATGATGGTGGCAACACGCAGGGTGTCGATATCGGCACCTTCGTTGTGCTCAGCGTTGGCAATGGCAGATTCCAGCACTTTCTTCACCAGAACAGCAGCCTTTTTCGGGCTGAAGGTCAGGATGTTCAGAGCCTTGTCTACAGACAGACCACGTACTTGATCGGCTACCAGACGAGCTTTCTGGGCAGAAGTACGGGCATAACGGTGTTTAGCGATAGCTTCCATCATTTATCCCTTAGCGCTTCTTAGCCTTCTTATCAGCAGCATGGCCGCGATAAGTACGAGTCGGTGCGAATTCACCCAGTTTGTGACCGATCATTTCTTCGGTAACGAAAACCGGAACGTGCTGACGACCATTATGGACAGCGATGGTCAAACCGATCATGTTCGGGATGATCATTGAACGACGGGACCAGGTCTTAACCGGCTTTTTATCCCCGCTTTCCACCGCTTTCTCTACCTTCTTCAGCAAGTGCAGGTCGATAAATGGACCCTTCTTGAGAGAACGTGGCATGGTGATTCCTCTATGTTAACAATTACTTGTTACGACGACGTACGATATACTTGTCGGTACGCTTGTTCTTACGGGTCTTGAAGCCCTTAGCCTTCTGGCCCCATGGGGACACAGGCTGCATGCCCTTGTTACGACCCTCACCACCACCGTGCGGGTGATCAACCGGGTTCATCGCCATACCGCGAACGGTCGGACGAATACCACGCCAGCGGTTAGCACCGGCTTTACCCAGTTGACGCAGCATGTGCTCGGAGTTACCCACTTCACCGATGGTAGCGCGGCACTCGGCCAGAACTTTACGTACTTCGCCGGAACGCAGACGCAGAGTTACATAGTTACCTTCACGAGCCAGGATCTGGATGAAAGTACCAGCGGAACGAGCCAGCTGGGCACCTTTACCAGGCTTCATCTCTACGGCGTGAACGGTAGAACCGACCGGGATGTTGCGCATCGGCAGGGTGTTACCTACCTTGATGGCAGCATCAGCACCAGAGGCGATTGCATCACCAGCTTTCAGGCCTTTCGGAGCCAGGATGTAACGACGCTCACCGTCTGCATACAGCACCAGGGCGATGTTTGCGGTACGGTTAGGATCGTATTCCAGACGCTCAACTTTGGCCGGAATGCCGTCTTTGTCGCGCTTGAAGTCGATCAGACGGTAGTGTTGCTTGTGACCACCACCGATGTGACGAGTGGTGATACGACCGTTGTTGTTACGGCCACCGGACTTGCTTTTGCTGTCCAGCAGAGCGGCGAAGGGCTTGCCCTTGTACAGCTCTTGGTTGACGATCTTGACGACGTGGCGGCGGCCCGGAGAAGTAGGCTTGCACTTAACGATTGCCATTTTTCAGAACTCCTCTTACTCGGCTGCGCCCATGAAGTCGATGTCCTGACCAGCTTTCAGGGTCACATAAGCCTTTTTCCAATCGGAACGACGGCCTACGCGTGCACCTGCGCGCTTGGTCTTACCCTTCATGTTCAGGGTACGGACGGTCTCAACTTCGACCTCGAACAGTTTCGCAACTGCAGCTTTGACTTCCGCCTTGGTGGCATCAACAGCAACTTTGAACACGATAGTGTTCTGCTTTTCTGCGACCATGGTGCTCTTTTCAGAGATGTGCGGAGCCTTCAGAACTTTCAGCAGACGCTCTTCACGGATCATGCCAGCATCTCCTCGATTTGCTTAACTGCGTCAGCAGTCATCAGAACCTTGTCGAAAGCGATCAGGCTGACCGGGTCGATACCGGCAACGTCACGCACGTCAACTTTGTACAGGTTACGAGCAGCCAGGAACAGGTTCTCATCGACTTCAGCAGTCACGATCAGAACGTCAGTCAGTTCCATTTCTTTCAGCTTGGCGATCAGTTCTTTGGTCTTCGGCGCTTCGATGCCGAACTTCTCAACAACGATCAGGCGCTCTTGACGTACCAGCTCGGACAGGATGCTACGGATAGCGCCGCGGTACATCTTCTTGTTTACTTTCTGGCTGTGATCTTGCGGCTTAGCAGCAAAGGTCACACCACCGGAACGCCAGATGGGCGAACGGATGGAGCCAGCACGGGCACGACCAGTACCCTTCTGACGCCACGGCTTTTTGCCGCCACCAGACACTTCAGAGCGAGTCAGCTGCGCACGAGTACCCTGACGGGCACCAGCGGCATATGCAACGACAACCTGGTGAACCAGAGCTTCGTTGAATTCGCGCCCGAAGGTAGTCTCGGAAACTTCAAGAGCGCTCTTGGCGTCTTTCATTACCAATTCCATTACTATCTCCTCAGACGTTACGCTTTGACGGCAGGTTTAACGATCACGTTGCCGTTGGTTGCACCCGGTACTGCGCCTTTGATGAGCAGCAGGTTGCGTTCAGCGTCAACACGAACCAGTTCCAGGTTCTGAGTCGTTACACGCTCAGCACCCATGTGACCAGCCATCTTCTTGCCCTTGAATACACGGCCCGGGGTCTGGTTTTGACCGATGGAGCCAGGTACACGGTGGGACAGGGAGTTACCGTGGGTCATATCCTGGGTACGGAAGTTCCAGCGCTTAACAGTACCGGCAAAACCTTTACCCTTGGATGTGCCGGTAACGTCTACCAGCTTAACGTCAGCGAGAAGATCTACTTTCAGCTCGCTACCAACAGTGAAAGTTTCACCGTTGTTCAGGCGGAATTCCCACAGACCGCGACCGGCTTCTACACCAGCTTTGGCGAAGTGGCCAGCTTCCGGCTTGGTTACGCGGCTGGCTTTCTTGGCGCCAGTGGTAACCTGAATAGCGTTGTAGCCGTCGGTTTCTACAGATTTGACCTGAGTTACACGGTTAGCTTCAACTTCGATAACAGTCACCGGGATAGAAACGCCATCTTCAGTGAAGATGCGAGTCATACCCACTTTGCGACCTACAAGACCGATTGTCATTGTTATCAACCTCTTTCCGTAATTAACCCAGGCTGATCTGGACGTCTACACCAGCTGCCAGATCCAGACGCATCAGAGCGTCAACGGTCTTATCAGTCGGTTCAACGATGTCTACCAGACGCTTGTGAGTGCGGATCTCGTACTGATCACGCGCGTCTTTGTTGACGTGCGGGGAGATCAGAACGGTGAAACGCTCTTTGCGAGTCGGCAGCGGGATAGGACCGCGAACCTGCGCGCCAGTGCGCTTAGCAGTTTCAACGATTTCCGCAGTGGATTGATCGATCAGGCGATGATCAAAAGCCTTCAGGCGGATACGGATTCTTTGGTTCTGCATTGACAGAGCTCCAATAGATAAAAGAACATAAATCAACACCGCCCGACCTGGATTACTCCCGCCAGAGGTGTGATTTTTCACGTTTCCTCCCATATCGGGAGGACTGTATGGCTGGCAACTCGTAAACGGGAAGCTCAGCAAGCAGACATATCGTCTGGCTGCCTCATGGGCAAGCGGAGAGGATTATACGGATTTTTTCCACTCACGCAAGTGAAGGCGGACAGATTGTGCGCAATTTTATGTGACAGATGGATCTCGCCAACCGCTGGGCAAGCCCTTGCCTGGCAGGGGTAACGACAATGTTGCAAACAGGCTGATAGACTGCGCCCTCGTCCCTGTCTGCGGAACCCATCCCATGCTCAAGAATCAGAAGAAAGCCTACCAGTACGGGCTCTGTGCCGTCGCCCTCTGGTCCACGGTGGCCAGCGCCTTCAAGATCTCCCTCGCCTACTTTGAACCGGTACAGCTGCTGCTGGTCGCGGCCTGCACCTCGACCCTGACCCTGGGGTGCATTGTGGCCTGTCAGGGCAAACTGCCACTACTGCTCGACTACATCAAGAGTCGCCCCCTCTACTACCTCGCTCTCGGGGTCCTGAACCCCTTTCTCTATTACCTGCTGCTGTTCAAGGCATATGATCTGCTGCCCGCCCAGCAGGCACAGACTCTCAACTACACCTGGGCCATCACCCTCAGCCTGCTGGCCGTTCCCTTCCTCGGTCAAAAGCTGCGCCGCCGCGATGGCGTCGCCATCGTGCTCGGCTATTTCGGCGCCCTGGTGATCGCCACCAGGGGGGACGTGTTCGGTCTGCAGTTCGACAGCCCCCTCGGCGTCACGCTGGCGCTGGTGTCGACCCTGATCTGGGCCGGTTACTGGATCCTCAACACCCGCAATCAGGGGGACCCCGTCGTCAGCCTGCTGCTCGGCTTCCTCATCAGCCTGCCCTTCATCATCGTGGCGACCTGGTTGCTCTCGGACTTTGCCATGACCGCCTGGCAGGGATGGGCTGGCGCCATCTATGTGGGGCTGTTCGAGATGGGTTTCGGTTTCGTGCTCTGGCTGATGGCCCTGCGCCACGCCACCAACACGGCCCCCATCAGCAACCTCATCTTCATCTCGCCGTTTGCCTCTTTGGTGCTGCTCAACCTGTTGATCGGCGAAACCATTCACCCGGCAACCCCCATCGGGCTGGTTCTCATCGTCGCCGCCCTGCTTATCCAGCAACTCAAATATGGCAAGCGCTACCGCAAGGTGAGCGACCCCCACCCCTGACAGACAAAGGGCGTATCCCTCGATATGCCCTGCTTTCAATCCATCCACTCCAGAGGCTGGTTCTTGGGTAGCCGGATCTCCACCTGCAAGCCCCCCAGTTCGGAGCGCCCCAACCTAATGGTGCCGTGATGCTGGGAGACTATCTTGGCAACGATGGCCAGCCCCAGCCCGCTGCCGCCACCGGTGCGCGCCACATTGCCCTGGGTGAAGGGCTTGAGCACCCGGGAGTAGTCCTCTTCTGCAATCCCCGGGCCATTGTCGGAGAGTCGCAGCCGCACCCAGTGGCCATCATCCCTGAGCTCGGCCTGCAACCGAGTCGCACCATAGCGCAGGGAGTTGCCCGACAGATTGTTGAGGATACGGCGAATGCTGATGGGATGGCAGGCCACACGCACCGCCTCCTCCGGCAGGAGCAGCTCCAATTCCAGTCCCTGATCGGTCTGCATCAGCAACGCATCGTGAATGAGCTGGGTCAGGTCGACGGGTCGGGCATCGAGCCCCTCGTTCGGGCGAATGTAGTCGATGAACTGATCGATGATACCGTTCGACTCATCGATGTCCGCATTGATGCTCTCCTTGAGGTACTCATCCCCCGAGGACATCATCTCGGTTGCGAGACGAATGCGGGTGAGAGGGGTGCGCAAATCGTGGGATACCCCGGCCATCATCAGGTTGCGCTCCTCGATCAGCCCCTTGATGGAGCTCGACATGTGGTTGAAAGTGCGGGTCAGGCGGCGCACCTCCCGCGAGCCCTGCTCCCCCAGGGCATCGGGAAAGTTGCCGCGCGCCACCGCCACGGCCCCCGCTTCCAGATCCTCCAGCGGTCGCACCAGCTGACGGGCAAAACGCCAGGCTGCAAACAGGGTCACCACCAGCAAGACGCTCATATAGAGGATGAGCGGTTCGATGTCGTCATCTTCAATTTCCGTCAGGGGAATGCGCACCCACATCTGGCTTGCCTGGGGAGGCTGGATCCAGATGATGTAGTGATCCTGGATTTCAACTCTGACCCTGGTATCCCCTTTCAATTCGCGGCTGATGCTCTGCTCCAGATAGGTGTAGGGCTTGGAATCATTCAGCCCGTGCTGCTCCGCCTCGCTCTGGGTATAGATGTCGCTGCCAGTGGTCACATAGACCAGCGCCTCGGCATCTTCACTGAGCGCCAGCTGGTTGTTGTCCACCGGAAAGATGAGTTTGACCTGGTTTGCCAGCAGGTGGCTGATCTGCTTGACGGTCGGCGCCAGCAGGTAGTTGTAGAAGGTAACGTAGGAGACGACTTGATAGACCACCAGCACGGCAGCCAGAAACCAGAGCATGCGGGAGAACATGCTGCCCACTTTCTTCATGCGTTCTCACCGTCCGGTACGAACACATACCCCAGACCCCAGACGGTCTGCAGATAGCGGGGCTGGGCCGGGTCCTGTTCCAGCAAGCGGCGCAGGCGGGAGACCTGCACATCGATGCTGCGCTCGGTGGCCGTGTACTCGCGACCACGGGCCAGGTTCATCAGCTTGTCACGGGAGAGCGGTTCGCGAGGATGACTCACCAGCACCTTGAGCACGGCGAACTCCCCGCTGGTCAGGGCAACCGGTTCGCCATCACGGCTCAGTTCACGGGTCGCCAGATTGAGCTGGTAGGCCCCGAAACTCACCATCTTCTCCGCCGCGGAAGGGGCGCCGGGCAGCTCCACGGTATGGCGGCGCAGCACGGCGCGGATCCGGGCCAGCAGCTCACGGGGGTTGAACGGCTTGGGCAGATAATCGTCGGCCCCCATCTCCAGACCGACGATGCGATCCACTTCGTCCCCCTTGGCGGTGAGCATCAAGACAGGGATCTGGTTGCCGGCCTCGCGCAGGCGGCGGCAGATGGAGAGGCCGTCTTCCCCCGGCAGCATCAGATCAAGCACCATCAGGCTGAAGTTTTCACGAGTCAGCAGGCGATCGGCCTGCTCCCCGTTGGCGACACCTCGCACTACAAACCCCTGCTCGGTGAGGTAGCGCTCCAGCAAGGAACGCAGTTTCAGATCGTCGTCCACCACCAGGACCTTGTATTGCTGACTCATTGCCACCTCTCTTTTCTGTCTCCCCTCATACTAGAGCCGCCCCCTGCAACCACAAAGCATAAATATGTTACCGGTTATTGCCCTCATTCGGTCCCGGAGCCGGGAAGGATGGATGGCCAGCTCTGCTTTTTGCTCGACAGCGCGGCGACAATGACTAAGATCCCGGGCAACCGGATGCAATTGGCGAGGGAGTGATAACCCCATGAAAACCAAACTTATTACCCGTGAAGGCTACACCAGGCTCCGGCAGGAGCACGACATGCTCTGGCGGGAGGAGAGGCCCGATGTCACCAAAAAAGTGGCCTGGGCGGCGAGCCTGGGTGATCGCAGCGAGAATGCCGATTACCAGTACAACAAGAAACGCCTGCGGGAGATCGACCGCCGGGTTCGCTACCTGCGCAAGTGCCTGGAAGAGCTGACCATAGTCGACTACTCCCCCTCCCAGGAGGGCAAGGTCTTCTTCGGCGCCTGGGTCGAGGTGGAAAACGACGAGGGTGAGACCAAGCGCTTTCGCATCGTCGGCTATGACGAGATCTTCGGCCGCAAGGATTACATCTCCATCGACTCCCCCATGGCCCGTGCCCTGCTCAAGAAAGAGGTGGGCGATGAAGCCATGGTTCAAACGCCAGTGGGTGACGCCTGCTGGTACATCAATGAGATCAGCTATCCCAAATAAGCCAGGCCGACCCTCACTGCCAAATCGGCTGACAAGGCCAGGAGAGACCGAGCATGTCCGCCCACCGGGTATGAGAAACGTCATTTCTGCCGGGGTGGCATCCCGCTGCCCGACCCCATATAGTGCTCACACCCGGCGCCTTGCGGCGCCAACCGGCCCGCGCGGCAGTGGCCTGGCAGGTATCTAAAGTATCGCCAGGACAGACCCCCTGTTCGGCGACATTGCCCCACGCTGACCAGTTAGACAGGACCCGACCAAGAGACCCTCCATGCAAAGCCACGTAATAGAACATCAGATCGCCGGTGAGCTGAATGCCCGCCCGGAACAGGTGCAGGCAGCCGTTCGCCTGCTGGACGAAGGCGCGACCGTTCCCTTCATCGCCCGTTACCGCAAAGAGGTGACCGGCGGTCTGGACGACAGCCAGCTGCGTACCCTGGAGAGCCGCCTCGGCTACCTGCGCGAACTGGCGGATCGCCGCCAGGTGATCCTGCGCTCCATCGAAGAGCAGGGCAAACTGACCCCCGAGCTGGCCCGCGAGCTGAACGAGGCCGACAGCAAGACCCGTCTGGAAGACCTCTACCTCCCCTACAAGCCCAAGCGCCGCACCAAGGGACAGATGGCCATCGAGGCGGGGCTGGAGCCACTGGCGGATTTGCTGCTGGGTGACCCCATGAAGGATCCCGAACAGGAGGCGGTTCGCTTCCTCAATGCCGAGCAGGGGATCACCGACGGCAAGGCCGCCCTCGACGGTGCCCGTTACATCCTGATGGAGCGCTTCGCCGAGCAGGCCGATCTCCTTGAGAAGCTGCGGGACTACCTGTGGCAGAACGCCACCCTGCGTGCCCGCGTGGTGGCCGGCAAGGAGCAGGAAGGGGCCAAGTTCAAGGACTACTTCGAACACGACGAACCCCTGCACAAGGCCCCCTCCCACCGGGTGCTGGCCATGTTGCGCGGCCGCAACGAGGGGATCCTCAACCTGGCGCTGGTCACCGGCGAGGATGAGGGTACCAGCCCTTGCGAGGGGATTATTGCCCATCACCTCAAGCTCAACCTGCAAAATCGCCCGGCCGACAAGTGGCTGCAAGGGGTGGTGAGCTGGACCTGGAAGATCAAGCTGTCCCTGCAGATGGAAACCGAACTGATCGGTCGCATCCGCGAGTCAGCAGAGGAGGAGGCGATCAAGGTGTTCGCCATGAACCTCAAGGATCTGCTGATGGCGGCACCGGCCGGCATGCGTTGCACCATGGGGCTGGATCCCGGCATCCGTACCGGCGTCAAGGTGGCGGTGGTCGATGCCACCGGCAAGCTGGTCGATCACGCGACCATCTATCCGTTCGAACCCAAGCGCCAGGTTGACCAGAGTCTCAAGACCCTGAGCGAGCTGTGCCAGAAGCACAAGGTCGAGCTCATCAGCATCGGCAACGGCACCGCCTCGCGGGAGACCGACCGCCTGGTGAGCGATCTGTTCGAGCGCTACCCGGCCGCCAAGGCGCAGAAAATCGTGGTGAGCGAGGCGGGGGCATCGGTCTACTCCGCCTCCGAGCTCGCCTCCCAAGAATTCCCGGATCTCGACGTCTCCATTCGTGGCGCCGTCTCCATCGCTCGCCGGCTGCAGGATCCGCTGGCCGAGCTGGTCAAGATCGATCCCAAGAGCATAGGTGTCGGCCAGTACCAGCACGACGTCGGCCAGAGCCAGCTGGCCCGCCGCCTCGATGCCGTGGTCGAGGATTGCGTGAACGCGGTCGGGGTGGATGTGAATACCGCCTCGGTCGCCCTGCTGAATCGGGTTTCCGGCCTCTCCCAGACCCTGGCCCAGAACATCGTCGCCTACCGGGACGAAAACGGCGCCTTCAAGAGTCGTCAGCAGTTGTTGAAAGTGAGCCGACTCGGACCCAAAGCCTTCGAGCAATGCGCCGGCTTCCTGCGCATTCGCGGCGGCAGCAATCCGCTGGACGGCTCGGCGGTGCACCCGGAATCCTACCCGGTGGTGGAGCGGATCCTCGCCAAGCTGGAGCAGACCGTGGACAGCCTGCTCGGCAACAGCAGCCTGCTGCGCACCCTCAAGCCCACCGACTACACCGACGAGCAGTTCGGGGTGCCTACCGTCACCGACATCATTGGCGAGCTGGACAAGCCGGGCCGTGACCCGCGTCCCGAGTTCAAGACCGCCACCTTCAAGGAAGGGGTGGAGAAAATCAGCGATCTGGTGCCCGAGATGGTGCTGGAGGGTGTGGTCACCAACGTCACCAACTTCGGTGCCTTCGTCGACATCGGCGTCCATCAGGACGGGCTGGTGCACATTTCTTCCCTCACCGATCGCTTCGTCAAGGATCCCCGCGAGGTGGTCAAGGCCGGTGACATCGTCCGGGTCAAGGTGCTGGAAGTCGACGTACCGCGCAAACGCATCAGTCTGACCATGCGTCTGGATGAAAAAGCCGACCAGCCTGCACGCAAACCGGCCGAGCCGCGTCACACCGGCAACGCCCGACCGAAACAGGCGCCCCGTCAGAGCGCTCCGACCGAGGGTGCCATGGGCAACGCCTTCGCGGCTGCCCTGTCGAAACTGAAGAAATAAGTCCCCAGAATGCAAAAAAGCCCCGAAAGGGGCTTTTTCATGCCTGCACGGAGCGGGATCAAACGTCCTGACTCAGGCTATGCGGGGAGGCTGGCCTCACCGCTTGCTGATAGTGCCTGGCAATCACCTGGTTTCGATTGTCCATATAAGCACCGAGCGGGCCTGTGGTTTCCTGCCTGAGGGTCATCAGATCCTTGCGGGCCTGTGCCTCCTTGCCAGAGGCGGCACGGGCCACACTCAGGTCTTGTGACGATGGTTCATCGGGAGCCAGTGCAGCGGCACGCACCTGCTGCATCTTGGCGATGGTCGCGGCGGGATCCCCGGGAATGGTCCCCATGTCGATGACCACCTCCCCCCCGGTGGCATAACGCTTGCCATCCGGCCCACGGGAAAACTGGTAGGTAGGGCTCCCCGCATGCTCGCCGCCGGCTGCCTGGTGCGCCTGCTCGTGCTTGCGAACTTCGAGATCCCGCTCGACCAGCGCAGCCACCTGACGCTGCTGCTTTTGCTGCTCCTGCTGTTCACCCTCCTGACGTTGTCGACGCTCCCCCTCCTCCCCCGTTGCCTCGACAAAACGGTGCGCCACCATCACGGGGCCAGTCTGGCTGTTCTCTTTCGTGGACGAGGATGGGGCGGCGGGATTGGCCTGGGCGGCCCGGGCTCTCTCTTTCTGGGAACCGACGCCGGACTCGGCGTTGGACGCTTCGCTCTGGCGGCTGGGGGGTACCAGTTCTGCGCGGCGGTTGTCAGTCTGTGCCGATTCCGTCTGCGGCTGCAGTTGATTCGGAATGATGGTCGGCAGACTGACGTTGATGTTCATGTCACACCCGGATATCGATCAGGGTGCCCAGCATGTCGCTGGCCGTCTGGATCACCTTGGCGGATGCCCCGGCATGCAGCTCGGCCACCTTGAGATTCACCAGTTCATCCGGCAACTGCACCTGATCACCCGCTGGCGTATTGAGACGGGCGATCTGGCTGGACGCCTGGCCCGCCAACTGCTCGGCCCGTTGGAACCCCTGCACGCCCGCCGTCATGGCTGATTCGATACGCATTGGCACACTCCTCTGTAGGGTTGGCTAATTATCCATCAACCTGACGAGTTATTGAAGCCTGCCGCTCAAATCTCAGTCAATGAACTGCCGCAGGAGGGTGATGAACTGCTCTGGATGGGAGATGAAGGGGGCATGGGATGCCTTCTCCAGCACCAGACTGTGGCTGGCAGGGTAACGCGCATCCAGCAAGGGAATGGCGGCCTTCGGCACCAGGGTATCCAGCCTGCCGTAAAGACGCAGCCAGGGCAGATCCAGGCCGATCAGTTCATCCCGCAGATCGACCTCGGCCAGCAGGCCCAGACCCGCCTCCAGGGCCGCACGCCGGGGAGCGGGTCGCTCCGCCAGCCAGTGACGCAACTGGCGAATGTCGTTTCTGGCGTGCTCGCTGCCCATGGCCTGGATCGCGAGGAAGCGCTCTATGGTCTGCATGAAGTCGCCGGCCAGCATCTGGTTGAACCCCGCCAGCACCTTGGGGGCAATCCCGGGCCACTCGACGCGGGCCATGAAGCAGGGAGAACTGGCTACGGTAATGAGAGAGTGAAGGCGTTCAGGCATGGTCAGCGCCAACTGACTCGCCACCAGACCACCGAGGGACCAGCCGAGCAGATGGCATTTTTCAGGCAATATGGCCGCCACCTGCTCTGCCAGCCAGGGCAGGGTGTAGTCTGTCCCTGCTTGCAGGGGGCTGTTGCCAAAGCCGGGCAGGTCCACCAGATGCAGCCGATAGTGGGCAGCCAGTTCTTGGGCAATACCGTGCCAGACGGCCCCGTTCATGCCCCAGCCATGCAACAACACCAGGTCCGGGCCCTGGCCAAACCGCTCAACCGATACGCTCATCTAGACTCAAGATCCCTGTTTATCTGCTTGGAGCCTGCATGTTAAAGCGGCTGCTCGCCAAAGCAAGTCCGATCCTTGGCACCCAGTCCGACTGGCTCGGTCTGTGCCTGCTCTGTCGCCAACCCTGTGATGACACGCCCTTGTTGTGCTCCTGGTGTCGCCACGCCCAGCGCCAACACGACAGACGATGCCTGATGTGTGCAGCACCGCTGCCGGAGCAACATCGCGAGAGCGAACTGCTGTGCGGTCGCTGCCAGCGCAGACCCGCCCCCTGGAAGCGTTTGCAGGTGATCGGCGATTATCAGGCACCTTATGCCCAACTCATCCCCCGGCTGAAGTATTCCGGTCAGATCCTGCTCGCGCCGCTGCTTGCCCGCCTGCTGGCAGACCATCTGGACCTCGCCAACCCGCCACAGGTCATCATTCCGGTTCCCCTGCACTGGTGGCGCCAGTGGTGGCGCGGCTTCAATCAGGCAGAAGAAATCGGCCAGGCCCTGAGCGCACTCACCGGCATTCCTTGCGACACCCGCGTATTGCGCCGGACAAGGTCGACCCCGCAACAGACCCGGCTCAGTGCCGGCCAGCGGCGACGCAATCTGCGTGGCGCCTTCGAAATAGAACCTCACCACTACCGGCATGTGGCACTGCTTGATGATGTGGTCACCACGGGCGCCACCGCAGGTCAGCTCACCCGGTTGCTTCATGAGCACGGCGTCACCACGGTAGAGGTGTGGGCCATCTGCCGTACCCTCCGACACCTGAAATAACCGGGCAGGGATCCGGCCTGGGAGTCCGCTGGCGGCATGATTCCGATACGCCCGGGCTCACAGGCTCGCCATCGGCACGCTACCCAAGCCCCGCCAAGCGAGTTATCATGAATACCCTAGTCGTACACTCAGGTTTATGAGGATAGTGATGATCAGCATTTCCGACACCGCCCAGGCCCACTTCCGCAAGTTGCTGGAGAAGCAGCCTGATGGCACCAACATCCGGGTGTTTGTGGTCAATCCGGGAACCCAGAATGCCGAGTGCGGCGTATCCTATTGCCCACCCGACGCGGTCGATCCGGAAGATCAGCACCTGCCCTTCAGCGGCTTCGACTGCCTGGTCGATCCCCTGAGCGCCCCCTTCCTGGTGGATGCCACCATCGACTTCGTCACCGATCAGATGGGCTCTCAGCTCACCCTGAAAGCCCCCAACGCCAAGATGCGCAAGGTGGCCGACGACGCCCCGCTGATCGACCGTATCGAGTACGTGTTGATGTCCGAGGTGAACCCCATGCTGGCCGGTCACGGCGGCAAAGTCACCCTGGTCGAGCTGACCGACGACAAACTGGCCATCCTGCAGTTTGGCGGCGGTTGCAACGGTTGCTCCATGGTCGACTACACCCTGAAAGAGGGGATCGAGAAGCAGTTGCTGGAGAAATTCCCGGGCGAGCTCAACGGCGTCAAGGATGCCACCGAGCACCAGCGCGGCGACCACTCCTACTACTGATTTGCCCCCTTGCGGCAAAGAAAAGGCCCCGCCAGCTGGCGGGGCCTTTTGCATTCTGCGGCTGGCAGATCACTCGTCCTTCTTGTCTCGCGACAGCAGGGCGATGGCCGCCTCTTTCGGATTCTTGCCCTCGTACAGCACCTTGAAGATCTGTTCGCAGATGGGCATCTCGACGCCACAGCGGGCCGCCAGCAGATGCACCTCCTTGGTGTTGCGATAGCCTTCCACCACCTGGCCTATCTCGGCCATGGCGGTGTCAACCGACTTGCCCGCTCCCAGCGCCAGACCGAAACGGCGGTTGCGCGACTGGTTGTCGGTACAGGTCAGCACCAGATCCCCGAGCCCCGCCATCCCCATGAAGGTCTTGGCGTCGGCCCCGAGGGCGGCGCCCAGACGCTGCATCTCCACCAGGCCCCGAGTGATGAGCGCGGTTCTGGCGTTGGCGCCAAAGCCGAGTCCGTCAGAGAGACCGGCACCGATGGCGATGACGTTCTTGACCGCCCCGCCCAGCTGCAGACCGATGAAGTCCGGATTGGTATAGACCCGGAACGAGCGGCCGCAGTGCAGCAGGTGGGAGAGATCGTCGGCAAAGTCGTCGTGGGTGGAGGCCACCGAGATGGCGGTCGGCAGACCGGCAGCCAGCTCGCGGGCGAAGGTCGGGCCCGAGATGACCGCCAGTGGAATGGCATCCCCCAGCACCTCGCGCGCCACCTCTTGCAGCAGACGGCCGCTGTCCGGCTCCAGCCCCTTGGTGGCCCAGGCGATCCGGGTATCCGGGCGCAGGAAGGGTTTGACCCGGGCCAGTACCTGGCCGAACACATGGCTCGGCACCACCAGCAGCAGCACGGGAGCGGCTTGCACCGCCGCCTGCAGATCCGACGTCAGTTGCAGATCGGCCGGGAAGGGGACATCCGGCAAGAATGCCTTGTTGCAGCGATCCTGTTCCAGCTCGGCGACATGGGCAGGGTCGTGACCCCACAGCAGGGTCGGATGACCATTGCGCGCCAGAGAAATGGCAAGGGCGGAGCCATAAGACCCCGCCCCCAGGACCGAGATTGCGATCTGGTCGGCCATTATCAGGCTTCCGCAGTCGCCTGCTGGGCCTGTACCTGCGCCATGTGCTGGGCGAACAGAGCGTCGAAGTTGACCGGAGCCAGGTTCAGTTGCGGGAAGGAACCCTTGCTCACCAGGTTGGACACCGCTTCGCGGGCATACGGGAACAGGATGTTCGGGCAGAAGGCCGCCAGGCAGTGGGCCAGTTGCGGCTCCGGCAGGTTGCCGATGGTGAAGATGCCGGCTTGCTGCACTTCACACAGGAAGGCAGTCTCGGTTTCCAGCTTGCAGGTGACGGTCAGGGTCAGCACCACTTCATAGACGCTGTCGGCCAGGACATTGGTCTTGGTGTCCATGTCCAGCTTGACGTCAGGCTGCCACTCTTTCTGGAAGATGTGCGGGGTATTCGGGGCTTCGAAGGAGACATCCTTGGT
Source organism: Aeromonas sp. PrichA-15 (assembly GCF_017939245.1). Lineage (NCBI taxonomy): Bacteria > Pseudomonadati > Pseudomonadota > Gammaproteobacteria > Aeromonadales > Aeromonadaceae > Aeromonas > Aeromonas sp. PrichA-15. Next base: position 25,275 of record NZ_JAGKRH010000102.1, read on the forward strand.
GTAGACACGCTGGATGTGGAATTCCGGTTGCACTTCCTGGTTGTTGATTTCGTCAGCCATTTCGTTTGATTCCTTTTTAAGATAATGAGTGGGCGCAGGCCCTTAAATCAGCGTTTTTTGGTCACCGGCAGATTGTCTGCACGCCATTGGGCCATGCCACCGCTGAGCACATACACCTGCTTGAAACCGGCCTTGCTCAGTTGGCGACCCGCGCCACCAGCGGTCATCCCCGACTCGCACACCACTATGATGGGGGCATCCTTGTGCTTTTCAACCGGACCCAGATTATTCGCCTGGATCTGGGCGAGCGGCAGGTGATGGGCCCCGGCCAGATGGCCCTTGGCAAATTCATCCTGACTGCGAATGTCCACGACGGTGGCATTTTCACGGTTGATCAGCAGGGTAGCGGCGTGGTTGTTGACCGCCTTCACCGGAGAAAAACGAGCACGCACAGTGGTATACACCAGAGTGCCTGCCAGGCCCAACCAGGCTGCGGTCAGCAGCGGATTGCGGGCCGCGAAATCCAAATACTCTTGCATCTTCTACTATCCAGGGACCAAGACAAGGGCCCGAGTATACATGGGGCCCTGCATAAGATCAGCCATCTTGGCGGCAAAGCGAGAGCAAGCTCCCATCAGGGATGGCTGCCGATTCTTCCTCCTCCAACCGGGCCGAACGAGAGTATGCGCCATGCCGAAATGAGGGGGGAAACAGAGGAAACCCCGCCGCGGCAGACAAGCCGGCAACATGCCTAAAACAGCGGGATAACAGTTAAAAAGCGAGGCTGGAGAGGGACTTGGCTATCAGGTGACTATTTCGGCAGATGTAGTAATATTACGCTAGTTTCACTTCCCGCAATTCATTCCTATCCGAGAGGACATAGCCTTATGTCAACAGCTAAGAAACCGCTGGTTCTGGTCATCATGGACGGTTGGGGCTACAGCACCAAGCAAGAGTACAACGCCGTTGCTGCTGCCAAGACCCCCAATCTGGATCGCCTGGCCCGTGACTACACCAGCACCCTGATCTCCGGCTCCGGCCTGGACGTGGGTCTGCCGGACGGCCAGATGGGCAACTCCGAAGTGGGCCACACCAACATCGGTGCCGGTCGCGTCGTCTATCAGGAGCTGACCCGCATCTCCAAGGACATCCAGGATGGCGACTTCTTCCAGAACGTCGAGCTGGCCAAGGCTGTCGACGCTGCCGTGACCAAGGGCAAGGCCGTGCACATCATGGGGCTGATGTCCCCGGGTGGCGTACACAGCCACGAAGAGCACATCATGGGCATGATCGAGATGGCCGCCAAGCGTGGCGCCGAGCAGATCTACTTCCACGCCTTCCTGGATGGCCGCGACGTCCCGCCGCGCAGCGCCCAGTCCTCCATCGAGCTGTTCGACGCCCTGTTTGCCCGCCTGGGCAAGGGTCGTTTCGCCTCCATGATCGGTCGTTACTACGCCATGGACCGCGACAACCGCTGGGATCGCGTGCAGCAGGCCTATGACCTGATGACCCAGGGCAAGGGCGAATTCACCGCCGACAACGCCACCGACGCGCTGGCCGCCGCCTATGCCCGCGACGAGAACGACGAGTTCGTCAAGGCCACCCGCATCGGCGACGCTGTACCGATGATCGACGGCGATGCGCTGATCTTCATGAACTTCCGTGCCGACCGCGCCCGCGAGATCACCCGCGCCTTCGTCGATACCGACTTCACCGGCTTCGCCCGCACCGCCACCCCGGCCCTGCACTTCGTGATGCTGACCGAATACGCGGCCGACATCAAAACCGCCTGCGCCTATCCGCCCACCGCCCTGGTCAACACCCTGGGTGAGTGGCTGGCCAAGCAGGGCAAGACCCAGCTGCGCATCTCCGAGACCGAGAAGTACGCCCACGTCACCTTCTTCTTCAACGGTGGCGAAGAGGCATGCTTCAGCGGCGAAGATCGCGAAATCGTGGCGAGCCCGAAAGTGGCTACCTATGACCTGCAGCCGGAGATGAGCTCCGAAGAGCTGACCGACAAGCTGGTTGCGGCCATCAAGAGCGGCAAGTACGACGTCATCATCTGCAACTACCCGAACGGCGACATGGTCGGTCACACCGGCGTGTTCGATGCGGCCGTCAAAGCCTGTGAAGCGGTCGACCACTGCATCGGTCGCGTCACCGACGCCCTGGCGGAAGTGGGCGGCGAGTGCCTCATCACCGCCGACCATGGCAACGCCGAGAAGATGATGGACGAAGAGACTGGTCAGGCCCACACCGCCCACACCAATCTGCCGGTTCCCCTCATCTACTTCGGTCGTAAAGCCGAGGTCGCCGAAGGTGGCAAACTGTCCGATCTGGCCCCCACCATGCTGACCCTGATGGGTCTGCCGGTGCCGCCGGAAATGACTGGCAAGCCCCTGATGATTCTGAAATAATCCTGCCCCATGCGGGGATGCGAAATTATTTCACAGAAAACCAGTCGCGTCGGCCTGTTGGCCGGCGCGCTGTTTTTTTGCCTGATCGGCGGTACCGGCACAGCCCAGGCTGCGAACCAGCAGTTGGGGGCCATGCAGTCCCAGATCAAGGAACAGCAACAGACCCTCAAGCTCAGCAAGCAGGAGCTTGCCAAGCTCAACACCCAGCTCAAGGCTGACGAGCAGGCCATTTCGGCTGCCGCCGCCAAACTCGAGCAGACCAGACAGCAACTCCGGCAGAACCAGCAGAAGCTGGCGTCCCTGCAGCAGGACAAGCTGGCACTGGAGCAACAAGCAAAACATCAGAAACAGTTGCTGGCCAAGCAGGCGGAAAGCGCCTTCCAGGCGGGCAACCACGATTACCTCAAACTGCTGCTCAACCAGCAGGATCCGGCCAAGCTGAGCCGCGCCCTCGACTACTTCGACTACCTCAACAAGGCCCGCATCGAGGCCATTGAAGCCCTGCGCGCCACCCGTGACAAGCTGGCCAAGAACCAGCAGGCCACCAGAGAGACCGAGAACCGCCTCCAGACCCTGCTCGGCGAGCAGCAGGAGCATCACCAGAGCCTGCTGGCCAGCCAGCAGAGCCGTGCCAAGGTGCGCAACCAGTTGCAGCAATCGGTGCAGGCCGACGAGCAGAAGCTCGACAAGCTGGTCAAGGCGGAGAAGGCGCTCAAGGCGCGGCTGGAAGAGCTGCGTCGTCAGCAGGAAGAAAAGGAACGCCGCGAACGGGCCGAGCGGGAGCGCCTTGCCAAGATCAAGGCCGAGCAGGAGCGCCAGCGCCGTCTGGAGGCCCAGCGCCTGGCAGCCGAGCAGAAGCGCATCGAGGAGCAGCAGCGGATCGCGGCCCAGCAGCGCCAGGTCGGCGAACAGCAGCGGCTGGCGGCCCAGCAGCAACGCGTCGCCGAACAGCAGGCCAAGGTGGCGCAGCAGCAAGCGGCCGCCCGCAACAGCGCCAAGGCAAGCAGCAACGGCTACGGCGGTCTGAGCACGGGTGGCAACCTGCGCTGGCCGGTGCAGGGCCCCATCCTCATCTCCTACGGCTCGCCGCGTACCGCCGAGCTGAAGTGGAAGGGCACCCTGATCGGCGCCAGCGAAGGGACCCAGGTCAAGGCGGTGGCACCGGGCCAGGTGGTCTACGCCGACTGGCTCGACGGCTTCGGCATGCTGCTGGTCATCGACCACGGCAAGGGTTACATGAGCCTCTACGGCCACAACCAGTCGCTGCTGCGACAGGTGGGACAAAAGGTGGAGCAGGGTGAGCCCGTAGCCCTGGTCGGCGACAGCGGCGGACAGGAGCGCTCCGGCCTCTACTTCGAGATCCGCTATCAGGGCGAGGCCATCAACCCGACCAAGTGGCTGGCCAGACGCTAAGCCCGCCTTGTCGGTGCCCGAGTGCAGTCCACTACCTCATCCCCAGCCCTTCTCCCGCGAGGGGAGCAGGGAGCAAAAGACAGCAACACCGCGTCGTTTACCACTTCACCTGACAAAAAGTCTGCATCGCGCAGGCTTTTTGCTTGGCAGGGGAGGCACCGCCCGCCTCGATGATGAAAACTTATACCAATCAGATTAAAGATGTGATCTAATTGCTCTATTCTGGTTTCACTGTACTCAGTATGTCCGATCCAATCGATTTCTTGGCCCTCGCCAAGGCAGAAACCAACGCCAGGAAACGCATGCGATTCCTGGCGTTAGCAC
>NZ_JAGKRH010000103.1:0-1102 GCF_017939245.1 Aeromonas sp. PrichA-15
CGATAACTCCGCGCTGCCAATCAGCGTCAGCGCCAGCCGACGTTTGACCAGCAAGGCCAGCAAACTAGCCCAGATCAAGCCTTCCGCTATCGCTTTTTGTCGTGTCGCGAACGCCTTCAACCGGTTATGTGATTTCAGCTCTTTGAACAACAGTTCGATCTGCCAACGGCAACGATACAATGCCATCACCTTCTCGGCTGGCCATCGCTCACGCGGAAGATTGGTCATCCATATACAGAACCGTTTTTCCTCTGCAAACCAACGTCTTATGAGTCGATATTTATACTTTCCCGAACTCACATCCAGATCCAGAACCTCGGCTCTGCAGCTTCTCCGATCGATATCCTTGAGCTTTTTTCCGAGTAACTTGGGCATTTCCCTGCCGTCCTGTCGGTAAGCTGCCTGTACTTTGGGATTGAGATTTTGACTCCCTCTGACCAGATAGCTTCCTTTGGCTTTGGTCACATCAGCAAAGTACTCGCGGCTGATGTAACCGGCATCCGCCAATAACAGTTTGTTATTTAACGAATTTGCGGCCGGAAGATGCTTGCGCTCCGATTCGGTATCCGCCGTGATACTCATCGATATCGGCGACTGGTCCAGCAAGGACATGGTCATATGACACTCTACCGCAGCGGGGCTGTGCTTATTGAATCGGCCCGGGAAATGTTCTGCCAATTGCGGATGTAACGCGAATGACGACCCGTCCTGCAGCAGTACCTGCTCAAAGCCTGCCAGTCCGTGGGCGTCCGGTAGACACTCCTTGAGGCGTAAGGCGATGGCTCGTTCAACCAGTGCGCGCATGAACAAGGGAAAACCCTGCTTGCGTAACTGGTTGTGAAAGGGTTTATACGCTATTTGGTCAGTATCATGGAGCTGCAACGCATTGAAATGGCGATGCAAACCAGCAATACCATCCACCTTGTCGCAACCAAGCCCTGAGAGCAGAGCCGGGAGTAGTCTCGCAGGCTGGATATCCCGGAGTCGCTGACAAAAACCGGTAAATTTACCGATCCGGTTGAGTTCAGAAGAGCTAAGAAGTTGCTTGAGGTACTGGGTTGCATTGATAATAGTCATGGCTTCGGGCGTGTCGGTTTTTTTT
>NZ_JAGKRH010000011.1:0-332 GCF_017939245.1 Aeromonas sp. PrichA-15
CTCCATTCGAAAATCATCACTCCAGCAAGCGCATTTGATTTTTCGCCGCTTGCTGATTGACTTCGGATGATGCTGCGCCATGTTCAGCGCAATGCGACGAAACAGGGCAAACACCTCTGCTGCCTCCCTGTCACCAATCCGGCTCAGGTCTTCCCGATAGGTCACATCCAGTACCCAGTGCTGTTTGTTCTCGATGTGCCAATGCTGGCGTACTGCCTTGGCGGCTTGCTCCGGCTCTATCGCCAACGAGCTGACGTAGTATTGGGTGTCTAACGTGACCTTGCCTTTTTGACCGCGACTGCGCTCCACGGCGATAAGGCTTGTTATGCCGG
>NZ_JAGKRH010000104.1:0-3880 GCF_017939245.1 Aeromonas sp. PrichA-15
CCTTGCCCGTTCAACTATCTATGACCGTATCAGCGATAAATCCCCTCGCTATGACAAGAATTTCCCCAAGCCATTTAAGTTGGGCTTGTCAGCTGTTGGCTGGTTTGAACATGAAATTGATACTTGGTTACACGCACAAGCATCAATAAGAGCATTTTAATTTAAGCCATAAAGGCTCCATAAGTTAACCTGCTAATTGTTTACTCCCAACTAACAGCTATAACGACAAACAAACATCATTAAATGTCTTTATCTTCGCAAGAATGCCTACGGAGAGATACCCATTAATTAACGCAGGTTAAGGTGTTTATATTATTTAATGTCAATCAACATTATACCCATCTACTAACTACTTAACCTCAGTTAACCATACACTCCCCTTAGAATATTAAACCTACTCTTCATTGAGGGATTACTCATGTCTGTCCATATCCTGCAATTTATTAAAAGCTTAGAATCTAACTATCCAACTATAAACATCCATGCTTTCCAAAAAGCAATGGATGCTGTTACCAAACATTACTATCACTACAGAGAGGTTAAGTCTGCTCATCCCTCGGTTGAGCTGTTCTTGAGATACTTTTATCCTTATCGAGAGATATATGTAGATAAGCAATTATCTCCCGAGCTAAAAAACGTTATAGAGGAGTTCTTGGTGGATTTGAATATGCCTCTGCATCAGAAGCGATTACGCAATCTGAAACGGTCTGAAGCACGTAATAGCACTAGCGTCAACGACTATATCAACAAATTATTTAGGTTGCATTCTAAACTCCTGGTGGTCAGGGTGGATGTTCACTACGGCAGTAAAATTAAAGACACTATGACTATCGAGGAAGCGATAGATGATAGAGACACGTACCTGAGAGCGGTAAAACATCGTTATCATCATCTTTTAGGGTATGTATGGAAGTTAGAGTATGGAGTGGCCAGGGGCTATCACTACCATATGGCATTTATATTCAATGGCAATAAAGTCCAGGGTGACATTAGTCTTGGACGTCAATTGGGTGAGTTTTGGAAATCACTGAGTCGTGAACCCAGAACATATTACAACTGCAATGCGGATAGGAATAAATACAAAGAGTGGGAAGCATACGGTATTGGAATGGTGCGTTGCGATGACTCTGAAAAACGTCATCTACTATTGCATAACGCGCTGAGCTATTTGCTCAAGTTTGATGAAGCGCTACTGGCTGAGATGCATGAGCGCTTTAGGTGCGTGGGTAAAATGGAAGTGCCTCGCAGGAGAGGTAAAGGTGGGAGACCCAGGGTTTTCAGATAGCGCTGGGAGTAGTACCTTATTGGCTCCCGAGCTGGAGCCACAAATGACCGTCGAGCAACTTGCCAGAGCCACACGCAGTGTATTTGAACTACATCACGAAAGCCTGACTGGTTTGCTCTTCTTCATCAGTTTCCCCCTGACAGCAGTTCAGGGGGCCTCTGTGGTGTTTGGAATGCTGGTAAAGCTTCTTCCCACACAACACACCGCGACTGTTGTCAAAGGCGATACCAGGAATCGTCGTGAGTCATACTACTGGCTAGAGAACGATGGCCTAGTCTATGGCCTGACCCTAGAACAGCTTCAATAAACATTGGGTAGTCAATTTGACGGGATAGACCCCCGCTATACGGGGCAGAAAGCATCCCCTACAAGAATACCTTACGCCACAAGGATTCCAGTAAGGCGTTATACCATAAGGCTCTGTTCATGTACAGGACCTTAAGCGGCGAGTCCATTTAAAACGCCTTCCAAGGTCCTGTTCTGTATCGACTTTCTCTGCTTGGTTCGGCAGGCGTTCTTGGCCAAATAATCGGCAGCCCATTCCAATCTTTCCCTTATTTCTGTCAGCGCCCTATGGGCCACTGCTTCCAATAGCGGTAGCCACCACGTCGCACTGTTCTTCGACGCTTTCAGCATCGATAGCGCCCCACTCATCACACTCTGCGCGACCCGTCTCTTCATCACCAGCGACAGCAGGCTCGTCCACACCAACCCCTCGACAATCGCTTTCTCGCCCGTCACAAACCCCTTGAGCCGGTTGTGCGATTTCCACTCTTTAAATAACAACTCCACCTGCCAACGGCAGCGATACAGGCTCATCACCTGCTCTGCTGACCATGCTGCTCGCGGTAGGTTCGTCATCCACAGACAGAACCGCTTTTCCTCAGCAAACCAGCGCCGGATCAACCGGTACTCGACCTGGCCGGACTTCACCACCATATCCAGTACCTCGGCCCGACAGCGTCGCCGTCCGGCCTCTCTCAGAGATAGTCCCGCCAGCTTGGGTACTTCCCGTCCATCACCGCGCCAGGCTTGGATTATCTTGGGGTTCAGGCTTTTCGTGCCGCGCACCAGATAAAATCCGCCAGCGTCGTTCACCTGCTCAAACCAAGCCCTGTCAATGTAACCTGCGTCAGCCAGCAGCAGGCAGTTGGTCAGCGTGTGGGCTTCAGGCAGAAATTGCCGTTCCCCTGCGGTATCGGCAGACACACTCATGCACAACGGGCTCTGCTCCGACAGTGACATGGTCATATGGCACTCGATAGCTGCCGGACTGATGGTCTTGAACCGGCCGGGAAAATCAGCAGCAAGGCGCCGATGCACCGCAAAGGAGGTGCCATCGTGCAGTAACACCTGCTTGAACGCGCCGAGGGAGGCTGCTTTGAGTTGATGGTCGATACGCAAGGCGATGGCCCGCTCGACCAGGGCTTTCATAAACAGGGCAAAGCTCTCTTTGCGCAGCTGATTGTGAAACGGTTTGTAAGAAACCTGATGGGTGTTTACCAGTTGCAAGGCATTGAAATGGCGGTGTAAACCGGCAATGTCATTGACCTGGTCGCCTCCCATGGCCCGCAGCAGTGCAGGTACGAGCATGGCTGGGGTAATGGCACGCTGACGCAGACAAAACTTGCAGAGCCGAGCAATGCGCTCGAGTGCGGCGGGAGCCAAGAGTTGCTCCAGATAGTAATTAGCGTTGATAATAGTCATAGGCTTCGCGCGTGTTGATTTTGTTTGGCGATAAAATCAGATCACAAACGAAGCCTTTTTTATATCTATTTCAATTGGTTGCCGCTAAAGATCCTGTACATGAGTGAGGGTTATGGTGGCTATATGCTGGATATTGCTATTCAGATGACAGCCATATGGGGAAGATTACAGGCGCCTGAAATAACAGCAGAGTATGGAGTGACTACCACGGCTGGAGGTTGGCACGGGCTGATCCCCTCTCCCTTTGGGAGAGGGTTAGGGTGAGGGGAGCTGGCTGACCGGGTGTAGCAACCAGGCGGCATTACACCGCTGAATCTTCAGTTATTGAAATTCCACGCGATCGGCAGTTCGACGTCGAAGATAAGTGCATCCCCGTCGAGGCGAAAGGCCAGGCTGGTCTGGTGCTGGTCGTATTCGTTGATAATCAGGCAGCTCTCGGCGAAGTTGGACTCGTAGTTGATATGGGCCACTCCTTCACGGCCGTCAGCGAGTTCGATGCTGAGCACCCGCAGCGGGTTCTCCTGACTGAGGTTGACCCGGGTGTCCCCCACGTCCACCAGCCGTTCCAGCAGAGGGAAGAAATCTTGTCTGTGGGTCGTTATGGCCTGGGTGATGGCCTGCTCCAGCTCAGCCTGGGTGGCGAAGGGGCCGCCGAGTGGGTAGCGGGTCTGGATCCTTTCCTGAGTCATTGCGTTTCCTCCTGAACTGAGATGTGGCAACAGTTTGGCCGCTGCAGTGACCTGTCATGTACAGGATCTTTAGCTACAACCAATTGAAATAGATAGAAAAAAGGCTTCGTTTGTGATCTGATTTAATCGCAAAAAAAAACCGACACGCCCGAAGCCATGACTATTATCAATGCAACCCAGTACCTCAAGCAACTTCTTA
>NZ_JAGKRH010000105.1:0-930 GCF_017939245.1 Aeromonas sp. PrichA-15
TTATGAGGCGAACGCCGATGTGAATGGCGCTCGCAATATTTTAGCGGCGGGACACGCCGTTTTAGCCTGTGGAGGCGCGGTGCAATCAGGCCGCCCGATGAAGCAGGAACCCGGTACTGCGCGAGCAGCTATCACCCAGTAATGGGGATCCCCCTCCTGTGACGCGAAGCGCTAAGGTGGGGGAGGATGTCAAGATCCGCATTGCCAAGCGTCTGCGCCTTGGGGGACGTGATCTTGGTCTGCTGCTAATCAACGTTCAGGCTGCCCGTATGCTCAAGGAGTTTGCCGACAACCGCGGCAAGGCAGCCGATCACATCATGCTGTTCAACCAGGACGGATACTGGCTGCGCAGCCCGGACCCATCCCGGGAGTGGGGCTTCATGCTCGAGCGCCCGGATCTGACTCTGAAGCAGACTTCTCCCCAGGCCTGGCAGGCGTTCTGGGACGCATCAAACGGCCAGATGGAGTCTGCCGACGGACTCTGGAGCTGGACCACCCTGTACCCGGCACAGAATCATGATCAGCTGATCTGGAAAGCCGCGTCCCTGGTGCCGCACAGCGAGCTGCAGGCCATTCGCACTCATATCTGGGGGATCATCTTGGCCGCCAGCGCCGTGCTGCTGCTGTTGTTTGGTGCCGGTGTGGCTGCACTGGTGCGCAGCAGGCACAAGGAGCAACTGGCCCAGCAGGAAGCGGCCAGGTTGGCACAGGTCAAAGGTGATTTCATCGCCAACATGAGCCACGAGATCCGCACCCCCATGAACGCCATCATGGGGCTGACCTACCCAGGGCTGACGCATCAGTGTTTATACTTTGAACAACCCCATACATTCGAACAAATATTGTTCATTCAGACAGCAGAGCCTGCGCTTGTTGGCCATGCTTAGATTACGTGATTTGTTTTGCTTCAGCATGTTCAGTATCCACTGC
>NZ_JAGKRH010000106.1:0-10901 GCF_017939245.1 Aeromonas sp. PrichA-15
TGCTGCGGGCCGAAACCAGCCGTAAGGCAAGCTTGCGGAAGAAGCAGCAATTTGCGGGCATGAGCAGCCCCTATCTGGAAAAGGTACTGGATGCTGGGTTGGCTAAATTGACCTCAATTTAACAATTTGTTCACGCTCTCACCCTGCCCTATCTGACCGGTGAGAACGGTGGCGCCGGTTTTCTGCTGGTCTATGTCATCGCCACCCTGCTGGTGGGATTGCCGGTGATGATCTCCGAGATCATGCTGGGGCGCGAGGCCAGGACGGATGCGGTCAGCGGGCTCATCAAGCTGGCTCCAAAGGGGCAACCCTGGTGGCTGATCGCCGCCATGGGGGTGAGCGCGGCCTTCCTCATCATGTCGTTCTACTCCGAGGTGGCGGCCTGGGTGTTTGCCTACATCTTCAAGGCGGCCAGCGGCGAGATCCTCTCCACCGATCCCGCCGTCACGGGTGCTGCCTTCAATTCACTCATCACGGATCCCTTGCAGAGTCTGCTCTGGCAGTGGCTGGTGCTGGCCCTGATGGGGGGGATCTTGCTGATGGGGGTCTCCAGGGGGATCGAAGCGGTCACCAAGCGGTTGATGCCACTGTTCTTCATCCTGCTGCTGGTGATAGGCGTGCGCAGCCTGACTCTGCCCGGAGCAAGCGAAGGACTGCATTTCCTGTTCTCGCCGGATTTCTCCAAGGTGACCGCAGGCGTCGTGCTGACGGCCATGGGGCTGGCGTTCTTCAAGCTCTCCATCGGGATGGGTTGCATGATGACCTATGGCAGCTACTTTCGGGACGATCAGCACATCCCTCTCACCACGGTACGGGTGATGTGCGCGGATCTCTTCGTCTCCATGCTGGCGGGGATCGCCATCTTCCCGGCGGTGTTTGCCTTTGGCTTCGAGCCGAGCGCAGGCCCCTCCCTGCTGTTCATCACCATACCCGCGGTCTTTGCCAGTATCCCGTTTGGACACCTCTTCATGGTGCTCTTCTTCGTGCTCTCCGCCATCGCAGCCACCGGGGCCATGCTCTCCATCCTGGAGGTGCCGGTCTCGGTGCTCTCCGAGCGCTTTCACATGAGCCGCACAAGGGCGACCCTGATCAACCTGCTGGTGCTGGGGGCGGTCGGCTCGACCTGTGCGCTCTCGAGCAGCACGCTGGCGGATGTGCAGGTTGGCGGGAAAACCTTCTTCGATCTGTTCGACTTCGTCTCTTCCAACGTGCTGATGCCCCTTGGCGGCATCTTCCTCTGCCTCTTTGTGGGCTGGGTATGGGGATTCGAGCGGATGACGACGGCGCTGACCAATGGAGGCAAGCTGGCGCTGCCCATCCTCAGCCCCCTGTTTTTCATCATCCGCTATGTGTCGCCGCTGCTGATCCTGGTGGTGATGCTCAAGGGGCTGGGGCTGTTCTGAGCCGCGTCGCCCGAAACAAAAAAGCGCCTATTGGCGCTCTTTTTGTCTTTTACCCCGATATGCCTTCATATCAGGCAGAGTCGTGACAGCTCCTCCTTGAGCTGCTCCAGGTTGCGCTCGACACAGGCTTCCCCCTCGTTGATGGCGTCGCTCGCGCGGTGGAAATCCATGATGGAGAGGTTGCCAAGGCGCGGGCAGAGCTGGATCTCGGGGGGATCCCCGGCCATCCGGGCACGGGTGATGCGCTCCTGCATGATGTTGATGGAGCCCGTCATCACCCCCCACATGCCGGGGGTACTGGGCTCGCGCTCGCCCCGGTTCAACCACTGGCTGAGCAGCCCCCCCTGCACGGGCTCGTCCGGTTCGTCGGTCCAGGGCTGGTGCATATCGGTGTTGAGGTTGACGGCGATCACCACCTCGGCTCCCATGGCGCGGGCCAGGGAGATGGGGACCGGGTTGACCACGGCCCCGTCTACCAGCCAGCGATCCTCCACCCGGGTCGGGGTGAGCAGGCCGGGCATGCCGCAGGAGGCGCGCACACACTGGCGAAGCGGCCCTTCCTGCAACCAGATCTCGCGACCGGTATCGAGTTCGGTGGCGACGCAGGCAAAGGGCAGCGGCAGGCTTTCGATGGCGGGATCCCCCAGATGGCCGGCGGCGATGCCAAATACCTTGTCACCGCGAAACAGGCCGCCGGAGAGGGCGGGATCGAGCAGTCCCATCACTTGCAGGCGGCTGAAGCCGCGCACCCAGCTCTCCAGCTTGTCCAGTTCACCAGCGGCATAGGCGGCGCCGACAAAGCTGCCGATGGAGCAGCCAGCCACCAGATCCGGCTTGACGCCGAGTCGCTCCAGGGCACGGATGATGCCGATGTGGGCCCATCCTCGGGCCGCGCCGCTGCCCAGGGCCAATCCCAGACGGGGTTTTCGTGACACAGTTGCGTCTCCTGACATGAAGTGGGAGTCCAGCTTACTCCGGCTTCTCCTGCCCGTCATCCCGCCACGCTTCGCTGCGATTGCGGCCGTTGGCCTTGACCTGATAGAGGGCGATATCGGCGCGGCGGATCACCTCCTGCAAGGAGATGGCCGGTGACTGGCGACAGTGGCCCAGGCTGACGGTCACTTTCAGCTCGGCCGCGATGGCGCTCCAGGGATGCTCTGCTATGCACAGACGAAGCCGCTCGGCCAAGGGGGCCAGAGGGATCGCTTCATCGGCGACGAGCAGCAGGAACTCCTCGCCGCCCCAGCGGATCAGGTGGCACTCCCGTGTCAGCAGGGACTGGCAGAGCTGCACCAGACGGATGAGGACCTGATCGCCCACCCCGTGGCCGAAACGGTCGTTGACCTGTTTGAAGTGATCGCAGTCAAACATGATGGCGCCGATGCGTTGGCGGCCTGCCAGGGCCTGGCGGTGTTCGAAGGCATCGAAGTAGTGGCGGTTGAAGGCGCCGGTCAGGGCATCGTGGCGCGACAGGTAGTTGAGGCGCCGGTTGAGGCGCTGGGCACGCAGGCTGGAGACGGTCGCCACCACCAGGCAGAGAATGGTGATGAGCGCCGTCGCCGATTGCCACAACAGCGTCTGCAGCAGAGGCAGCAGCGGGATGCGATGGATGAGGGAGAGCGGTGTCTCCGGGATGGGATAGACGAGCTGCAAGGCGCCCTGTTGCCACTCATATTCCGCTGACTGCGCCGTCCTGACCGGGGGCGGCGCGGTACCGGACTGGCTGCTGGCGAGGATCTGCTGATGGGCGTTGAGCAGGAACAGGGTACCAATCCGGGGGGCGAGGCGGTGCAGGGTCTGCGCCAGCGTGACGGTCTGGATGTCGATGCTGAGCAGGCCAATGATCTGGCCGCCCTGGGTAATGGGCTGGGATAGGGTGATCATCTGCCCCCGTCCGGCAAAATCCTGATAGGGGCGCGAGAGCATGGCGTGCTCCAGGTGGGGATACCTGGCCATCGCCTCCTGCCAGTAGGCCTTGCTGTAAATCACGGGATCGAAGCGAAACTGGCTGGATGGCACCCAGGGATAGAGGTAGATGAAATTGTCCGTACCGGTGAAGTAGATCCAGGCCACGTCCCTGTCCAGCAGCTTGCTGGCCGTGGCGAGCAGGGGAGAGAGGCTGAGGGCGAGATGTATTCTGGCTTGCCACTCGCTGCCGTCGTGGGGCAGCGGGCCCTGCCCGGTCAGGTTGCCGATGAGGGCGGGGGGCAGATCGACGGGGATGCGATCCAGGTTGATGCCGTGCTCCCCGTCGGATTGCAGCGCCTGATAGAGCTGGCGAGAGAGCACGGACTGGGGATTGCTGCGCAGGCGCTCCTCCGCCTGGCCGCGCATGGCCTCAAGGAAGGTCTCCATCCGCTGGTGCTGGCTGCTGAGCTGGGTCGCGGCGTTGATGGTGTCACGCTTGTTGATCTCGGTAACCTGGCGAAACGCATGTTACAGGGCGAGCAGCAACAGCAGGCCGAGGCCCAGCAGCAGCCACTGCAATCGGTATCTGGCAAAGGCGGGGGAGGGAATGGACATGGGCGTACCGGAAGATGGCGAGAGTCGGCATCAGTGTAAGGCAGAACCCTAACGCGCGTGCCGACAAGATGCGTTTTTGATGATCTTCTCACCGGACTGTTACGTTTTGTCACATTTATACATAGTCACGGCATAGTCAGGGGGTAACATGGTGCCATCCTTGATGAAGCTATCTCTTCTTCCTCTCTCTTTGACTGCATGGATCTTGTGATGAAAACGCGCGTGTGGCTGTGGCTTTTCCCTCTTCTACTATTGCTGGCGGCGGGCGCCTGGCATCTGCGGCAGGCTGAACCTGCCAGCAAGCCTGCACCAAGAGAGATCAATATCAGGGCCGAAACCGTCAGGCAGAGCCTGGCCGAGCCCTCCATCAAGCTGGTGAGCAAGCTTGCGGCCAATCGCTCCGTGGCCATCAGTCCCGAGGTGACCGGCCGCATTGCCACCATCGCGGTGAGTTCCGGCCAGCAGGTCAAACAGGGGCAGACCCTGATCGCCCTGGATGCGGGCAAGCAGCAGGCGGAGCTGGCCGAGCAGAGCGCCAGCGTGCGCGACGAGGCTCGCAAGCTGCGGGACATGCGCAAGCTGGTGGCGCGAGGCGCCGTCACCACCTCGGAGCTGGAGGGGCAGGAGGCGACTGTTGCCCAGGCCCAGGCCCGGGTCGATGCGGCCCGTTACGAGCTCTCCCTGCGCACCCTGGCCGCCCCCTTCGACGGCACCGTCAGCCTCATCGATCTCAGCGAAGGAGCCCTGGTCAACAGCGGCGACGTGCTCTTGCATCTGGACGAGCTGGCAAAACTGCGGCTCGATCTGGCGG
The DNA here is from genome assembly GCF_017939245.1 of Aeromonas sp. PrichA-15. Classification (NCBI taxonomy): domain Bacteria; kingdom Pseudomonadati; phylum Pseudomonadota; class Gammaproteobacteria; order Aeromonadales; family Aeromonadaceae; genus Aeromonas; species Aeromonas sp. PrichA-15. Next base: position 4,738 of record NZ_JAGKRH010000106.1, read on the forward strand.
TGCCCGAGCGCTACCTCTCCCTGCTGCGCCCCGGCATGGCGGTGACGGCAACCAGCTCGGCCTGGCCGGATCAATCCTTTTCCGGCGTGCTGGAGACCCTCGACAGCCGGATCTCCAGCGACACCCAGAACATCAAGGCCCGTGTCATCCTGCCCAACACCGGTGGCCAGCTGCGCCCCGGCATGCTGATGAACGTGGATCTCTCTCTGCCACCCCAGAAGATGACCCTGATCCCCGCCCAGTCGGTGGAGTACGCCGGCGAGCAGCGCTTCGTCTATCGCCTGGAGGCGGACGGACGGGTGAAGCGGGTGCCGGTGGAGCTTGGCGACACCCATGGCGAGGCCGTCTGGGTGCTCAAGGGGTTGAACGTCGGCGATCGCATCGCGGTGGAGGGGCTGGTCAATCTGCGCGACGGCGCCCAGGTACGTGATCTGGGCGAGGTGAAAGGCTGATGTGGCTCTCCGATATCTCAGTACGCCGTCCCCTGGTGGCGGTGGTCATCAGCGCCCTGCTCACCGTGTTCGGCCTGGTGGCCTTCAGCAAACTCACCGTGCGGGAGATGCCGGATGTGCAGACCCCGTCCGTTTCCATCACCACCACCTATGAGGGGGCGGCCCCCGAGGTGATGGAGAGCCAGGTCACCAAGCCCATCGAGGATCAGCTCTCCGGCATCAGCGGCATCAAGAACATCAACTCGGTGACCCGCAAGGGGCGCTCCTCCATCACGGTGGAGTTCAAGCTCGGCTGGAACATGCTGGAGGGCACCTCCGACGTGCGTGACGCCATCTCCCGGGCCAGACCCAAGCTGCCAGACGGGGCGGACGAGCCCATGGTGACCAAGGACAACGGCAACGGGGATGTGGCCATCTGGCTCAACTTCAGCAGCACCCAGATGGATCGTACCGCCATGACGGATTACGCCAATCGCATGCTGGTGGACCCTTTGAGCCTGGTGGACGGGGTGAGCGAGGTGTCCCTCTCCGGGGACCTGACCCAGGTGATGTACGTGCGGCTGCGCCCCGCCGACATGGCGGCCCGCGGCATCACGGTGGCCGACGTGCAGGATGCCCTCAAGCGGGAGAACATCGAGCTGCCGGGCGGCGAGATCCGCAACAACACCATGACCATGGCGGTGCAGATCGCACGGCTCTATCACAGTGCGGAAGATTTTCGCACCCTGCCGGTCAAAACCGCCACCAATGGTCAGAGCATCTATCTGGCGGACATTGCGGATGTGGAGGTGGGGGCCAAGAACGAAGACAGCGCCTATCAGCGCAACGGCCGCGAGAGCCTGGGGATTGGCATCGTCGCTCAATCCACAGCCAACCCCCTGGCGGTGGCCCAGGGCATCGAGAAGAAGCTCGTGGAGATGCAGCGCTTCCTGCCGGAGGGGGCCACCCTTGAGGTCGACTACGACTCCACCATCTTCATCAAGCAGGCCATCGACGAGGTATACGAGACACTCGCCATCTGCGCTCTGCTGGTGGTGGCCGTGCTCTACCTGTTCCTCGGGCAGGGGCGCACCACGCTCATCCCCGCCATCACGGTGCCCGTCTCCCTGATTTCGGCCTTCATCGGTGCCTGGTATCTGGGCTTTTCCATCAACCTCATCACCTTGCTGGCCCTCATCCTCGCCATCGGCCTGGTGGTGGATGACGCCATCGTGGTGGTAGAGAACATCCACCACCACCTGCAACGGGGAGAGTCCCCCTTGATGGCGGCCTGGCACGGCACCCGGGAGGTGGGCTTTGCCGTCATCGCCACCACCGCCGTGCTGGTGATGGTGTTCGTGCCCATCGCCTTTATGGATGGCATGGTGGGGCGCCTCTTCACCGAGTTCGCCATCCTGCTCTCCTTGGCCGTGCTCTTCTCCTCCCTGGTGGCGCTCACCCTGACCCCGGCCATGGGCTCCTGGCTGATGCGTGCCGTGGACAAGCCCAACGCCCTGACCGCCACCCTGGACAAGGGACTTGGCTGGGTGGAGGAGCGTTATCGCCGCGTGCTGGGGGCCGTGCTGCGCCGCGCCGTCTGGATGCCCCTGGTGTTGCTGCTCTGCCTTGGCGGCATTGGCGCCCTCTTTGGCAAGCTGCCCGCGAGCCTCACCCCGACCGAGGACAGGGGCGTGCTCTATGTGTTCGTGAAAGGGGCGGAGGGCACCAGCATCGAGCGGATGAAGCGCAACATGCAGCAGGTGGAGGCCGCCATCCTGCCGCCGCTCGGCAAGGGGGTGGTGCAGGCCATGAGCTTCAGCACCCCGGCCTTCGGGCGCGGCGGCGATCAGACCGGCATGGCCATCATCCAGCTCAGCGACTGGGCGGTGCGGGACGAAACGGCCACCGAGTTTGGCCGCTCCCTGAGCGGCCGCCTCGCCAGCATCCCCGACGTGATGATCCGCACCTTCCAGCCGGGGTTCAGAGGCGGCTCCACCGCGGCGGTGCAGTTCGTGCTGCAAGGCTCCGATTACGGCGAGCTCAACCAGCAGGGGCTGGCGCTCAAGGAGGCGGCGGCCCAAAGCGGGCTGATGCAGAGCCCGGATCTCGACTATGCCGAGAAGACCCCGGAGCTGCAGGTGACCATAGAGCGGGAGCGAGCCACCCAGCTCGGCATTCCGGTTTCCACCATCGCAAGCTCCCTGCAGGCCCTGCTCGGCGGCGTCAGCCAGACCACCTATGTGGACAGGGGCGAGGAGTATGACGTCTACCTGCGCGCCAACCAGACCCAGTTCAACGGCATCTCCGACATCAGCCGCATCTATTTGAAGGCCGCGAGCGGCGAGATGGTGAGCCTCTCCACCCTGGCGACCGTCACCCAGGTGGCGAGTCCCCAGCGCCTCAACCACTACCAGCGCCAGAAGGCGGTCACCCTCACCGCGGACGTGGCCCCCGGTCACACCCTGGGGGAGGCGCTTGACTTCCTGGATGGCTGGGCCGCAGATCACCTGCCCACCGGCATGTCGGTGGATTACGCCGGCGAGTCCAAGGACTATCGCGACAACCAGGGGGAGATGGCACTGGTGTTCGGCCTGGCCCTGCTGGTGGTCTATCTGGTGCTGGTGGCCCAGTTCGAGAGCCTGCTGACCCCGGCGGTGGTGATGATGACGGTGCCGCTCGGCATCTTCGGCGGCCTGCTCGGCCTCTGGCTCACGGGGCAGGAGCTCAGCATCTACAGCCAGATAGGCATGATCATGCTCATCGGCATGGTGACCAAGAACGGCATCCTCATCGTGGAGTTCATCAACCAGCTGCGCCAGCGGGGTGAAAGGTTCGAGGAGGCGATCATCAAGGGGTCGGTGCGCCGCCTGCGCCCCATCTTGATGACCTCGCTCACCGCCATCATCGGCGCCGTGCCCCTGATGCTCTCCATGGGGGCGGGGTACGAGAGCCGGATGGCCGTGGGGACCGTGGTCTTCTTCGGCTTGTCCTTGGCGACCCTGGTGACCCTGCTGGTGGTGCCCGCCATCTATCACCTGATCGCCAGACGCGCGGGGATGACGGGGGCACGGGACCGACTGGTGGACGAAATACTGGCCACGGCAACCCCGGCCAGTCCCTCCCCGGTGCCGGGGGCGGTGGTCCCCGAGGGGCGGGACAAACCGGCGGCCTAGCGTGCCGACCCGGATGACAGCAAACAGGGCGCCAATGGGCGCCCTGCTTGTTGATGAGATCTGAGTCTGTCACGCCGACCTGTCGCGCCCGTTCGAAGGCGCCCCTTCCCCTCGCGTTCTGTAGGGGCAAAAAGCCGTCGCCCCCGCCTGGCTCTGCCGGTATAATGCGCGACCCGAATTGTTCCAGGTGGTCAAAATGCAGCCGGTTACCAACCTCTTCTCCTATCCCCGTTACTGGGCCGAGTGCTACGGCACGGCGCCCTTCCTGCCCATGTCCCGCGCGGAGATGGACAAGCTTGGCTGGGACAGCTGCGACATCGTGCTGGTGACAGGCGACGCCTACGTGGATCACCCGAGCTTCGGCATGGCGGTGATCGGCCGCATGCTCGAATCCCAGGGTTTTCGGGTCGGCATCATCGCCCAGCCGGACTGGTCATCGAAAGATGACTTCATGCGCCTGGGCAAGCCGAACCTCTTCTACGGGGTGACGGCGGGCAACATGGACTCCATGATCAACCGCTACACCGCCGACAAAAAATTGCGCCACGACGACGCCTACACCCCGGGGGATGTGGGCGGCAAGCGGCCGGATCGCGCCACCCTGGTCTACACCCAGCGCTGCAAGGAGGCCTATAAAGAGGTGCCGGTGGTCATCGGCGGCATCGAGGCATCCCTGCGCCGCATCGCCCATTACGACTACTGGTCCGAGACCATCCGCCGCTCCATACTCATCGACGCCAAGGCCGACATCCTCATCTACGGCAACGCCGAGCGCCCCCTGGTGGAAGTGGCTCACCGCATCGCAGGCGGCGAGACCATCGACACCATGCAGGACATTCGCGGCACCGCCGTGATCCGCAAGGAGCCGTTGCCGGGCTGGCGCGGGGTGGATTCGAGCAAGCTCGACCAGATTGGCCGCATCGATCCCATCCCCAACCCCTATATGGAAGGGGCGCCTTGCTCTGATGACGAGGGTACCGCGCCGGTGGAGCAGGAAGCCAAGCCCATCCTGGTGCAGCCCCCTAAGCAAAAGCCGTGGGAGCTGACCTACGTCAAGCTGCCGGCGTTCGAGCGGGTGAAGGAGGACAAGGTGCTCTACGCCCATGCGTCCCGCATCCTGCACCACGAGACCAACCCGGGCTGCGCCCGCGCCCTCTCCCAGGCCCACGGCGATCGCATCATCTGGGTCAACCCGCCCGCCTTCCCGCTCGAAACCGACGAGATGGACGGGGTGTTCGGCCTGCCGTACCAGCGGGTGCCGCACCCGGCCTATGGCAACGAGAAGATCCCGGCCTACGACATGATCAAGACCTCGGTCAACATCATGCGCGGCTGCTTTGGCGGCTGCTCCTTCTGCTCCATCACCGAGCACGAAGGGCGCATCATCCAGAGCCGCTCGGAAGAGTCGATTCTTAAAGAAATCGAAGAGATCCGCGACAAGGTGCCGGGCTTTACCGGCGTCATCTCGGATCTGGGCGGCCCCACCGCCAACATGTACCGCTTACGCTGCAAGAGCCCCAAGGCCGAGCAGACCTGTCGGCGCGCCTCCTGCGTCTGGCCGACCATCTGCCCGCACATGGATACCGACCACAGCCCGACCATCAACCTCTATCGCAAGGCGCGCGACCTCAAGGGCATCAAGAAGATCCTGATCGCCTCCGGCGTGCGTTACGACATCGCGGTGGAAGATCCGCGCTACATCAAGGAGCTGGCCAAGTACCACGTCGGCGGCTACCTCAAGATCGCGCCGGAGCACACGGAAGAAGGCCCGCTCTCCAAGATGATGAAGCCGGGCATGGGCAGCTACTACAGCTTCAAGGAGCTGTTCGACAAATATTCCAAAGAGGCGGGCAAGCAGCAGTACCTGATCCCCTACTTCATCTCGGCCCACCCGGGCACGACCGATGAGGACATGGTGAACATGGCGCTCTGGGTAAAAACGAACCGCTTCAAGCTCGATCAGGTGCAGAACTTCTACCCGTCGCCGCTGGCGAACGCCACCACCATGTATTACACCGAGAAAAACCCCCTCAACAAGGTGAGCCGCCAAGGTGGGGACGTGTTCGTGGTGAAAGGGGAGCGTCGCCGTCGCCTGCACAAGGCGCTGCTGCGTTATCACGATCCGGCCGGCTGGCCCATGATCCGTGAAGCCCTGTTGGAGATGGGCAAGGGCCACCTCATCGGCAACGGCCCCGACTGCCTAGTGCCACCGGAAGGGCGCGGCGAGGCCAAGGCCGAGCGCAGCCGCAACAAGGGCCTCAAGCCCGCGTTGACCCGTCATAGCGATATCAGCCATCAGCGGGGGAATGGGGCGGGCAACAAGGCGGATCGAAGTGAAGGGCCTGCTGCTAACAAGGGCGGCAAGGTGGACAATGGTAAACCAGCAGCTCAAGGTAAGCCTACTAATAAAGGAACATGTACAGGATCTTTAGCAGCAACCAATTGAAATAGATATAAAAATGGCTTCGATTGTGATCTGATTTTATCGCCAAACAAAACCGCCACGCACGAAGCCATGACCATTATCGATGCCAACCACTATCTTGAGCAACTTCTCTCT
>NZ_JAGKRH010000107.1:0-42987 GCF_017939245.1 Aeromonas sp. PrichA-15
TCCTTGCCTGCCACCTCATAGGTCACTGCGCGAACTTGCCAGTGTGTCGGCAACGCCGGGTTTTTCTTGCGAGCCTGAGGCGAGACCGTCATTTGCAACAGACGGTCACCGTCGCCATAGCGCTCAAGTTCCGTGTATACCAGCCCGTTGCGTTCCGGGATGAGCCAGTGACGGTCGGTGTCTTCGGCCTGAATACGCAGCAACAGGTCGGCACCGAAGAAGCCTTTATCCAGCAGGGTCACTGACTTGTCCGGCAATGAGTGAATGAACTCGCTGGCCAGGGGGATTTCCCCTTTGCGGTACGGGCTGATGGCCGCGTTGGCAATGACATGCGAGCGGACATTCATGAGCGTGACCAACCGCAGCATCGGGTAGGGTGTCTGCCGGTTGGTTGAGGTGTTACCCGAGCCGAAATGTGCTCTGAGTTCAGGCATATCCTGGGTTCGGAACAGGGCCCCATCGATGGCAAAGACCTGTAAACCGTGCCAATGGTCTTCAGGATAACGTTCCCGCCCCCACACATCGGCGCACTGTTTGAACAGCCACTCGAGCGGCTGTTTGCCGAGTCGCTGACGAGCCTGAGACAGGGCACTGTCCGCGAGCAAGGCATCATTGGCCAACCCTTCTGCACAGATGTTGAGGCGCCGAGCGACCTCGGAGATAGGCTCATTGCGGAAAAAGGCCATCCCCACGACGAGCCACAAGACCATATCAGAAGGTAAGCGGCGTCGGCGGATAGTGGCCTTTTCAGACAAGGCGGCAGCGGCAGTAATCCATTCGTCGGGAATATGGTCGGCAAAAATGGCCAGCCGAGCCAGCATGTCGCCAGATGCCTCAACAACATCGTTCAGATCGTTTGCAATAGACATAAAAAAATCCGGAACCAGTGATTGGTTCCGGATTGTCCTACAGCAGAAGGATCGGTCAATGGATCCTTAACTGATCAGCATTGCGCCAGCCGGCGGGCTTTTTGCTGGGCGTTATCTCATGGTCGCTCTCCATGGGGGACGTTCAGCCCGGGCGCCAGAAGGGCTTGTCCCCGAGAATGGTGGCCCTGTGCATCACCCGGCGTGCCGGCAGGTAGTCGGCATTGGCATAGTGCTGGGTCACCCTGTTGTCCCAGATGGCGATGTCGTTCTCCTGCCAGCGCCAGCGCACCTGAAACTCGGGGCGGGTGATGTGCTCGAACAGAAAGCCGAGCAGGGCCTCGCTCTCTTTGGGGGGCAGCCCGGGCAGCCGGGTGGTGAACCCCTCGTTGACGAACAGGGCCTGACGGCCGCTCACCGGATGGGTGCGGATCACCGGGTGGCGCAGGGGCGGGTGACGGGCCACGGCCGCCTGCCAGCGCTGGCGCGCCTCCTCGCTGTCATCATGGCGATGGGCGGGGAAGGACTTGGTGAAGTCATGCTCGGCTTCCAGCCCTGCCAGCAGGGTTTGCAGGGGCGGGGAGAGGGCCGCCAGCGCCGCGATGCCGCTGGCCCAGAGGGTGTCCCCCCCGGTGGGGGGCAACTGCTTGGCGGCCAGAATGGCCAGTGCCGGGGGAGTCTCGATAAAGGTCACGTCGGTGTGCCAGTTGTCGTTGTCCGGCGGATTGTCGTCGTGGGTATCGAGCACGATGATCTCCTCGGCCTCCTCCGTGTGGGGGTAGACGGGGTGGATGTGCAGATCCCCGAAGCGGTTCGCCAGCGCCCGCTGGGCTCGCGGGGTGATGGGCTGGTTGCGAAAGAACAGCACCTGGTATTTGAGCAGGGCGCGATGGAGCTGCTCGAACTGCCCCTGGCTCAGGGGCTCTGCCAGATTGACGCCGGCGATGACGGCGCCGATGTGGGGGCCGAGGGGGGTAATGGTCAACTTGTCGGTCATGGTCTTGCTCCATGTCTGGGGGCGTGAAGGCCCGATACCAATAGGAAAGGGGGGCGAAGGAAAGCGGTCAGCCTGTGGCTCATTGTCCTTCTCCATGCCAGGGGGTGAGCCTGCGCTGCAGGGCGCGCAGGCCCAGTTCCAGTACGAAGGCGATCAGGGCGATCACCAGGATGCCCGCCAGCACCACGTCGGTGGCGAGAAACTCGCCGGCGGATTGCACCATGAAGCCCACCCCCCGGGTGGCGGCGATAAGCTCGGCCGCCACCAGGGTGGACCAGCCCACCCCGAGCCCGATGCGCAGTCCGGTCAGGATGTCCGGCAGGGCGCCGGGCAGGATCACGTGCCAGAGCACCTGGGACCGGGATGCGCCCAGCGCCTGGGCCGCCCGCACTCGCACCGCGTTGGCGCTCTTCACCCCCGCCAGGGTCGCCAGGGCCACGGGCGCGAAGATGGCCAGATAGATGAGCAGCACCTTCGATGTTTCACCGATGCCAAACCAGATCACCATGAGTGGCAGGTAGGCGAGCGGCGGCACCGGGCGGTAGAGCTCGATGAGGGGATCCAGCACGCCGCGCACTGTGGGGGAGAGCCCCATGGCGATGCCCACCGTGATGCCAAAACACGCCGCGGCAGCGAGCGCCACCAGGATGCGCCCCAGGCTGGCCCCCAGGTGTTGCCACAGGGTGGCATCCATAAAGCCCGTTGGGCCTGCGATGGTGATGAGCTGTGCCAGCACCCGCTGTGGGGGCGGCAGGAACAGGGGATCGACCCAGCCGAAGTGGGCCACCAGCCACCACAGGGCCAGCAGCACGAGCAGGGTGGCGAGGCTCAGGGTCAGACGGCGGGACAGGGGCCAGCCCGCTGCCCGTGCGTGGGTGAGATCCCGTTGCCGGGCGAGGGCGAGGGTCATGCGAAGGCCTCCCGCTCTGCGAACACCCGTTCCAGCACGTATTCACGGCGCTCGATGAAGGCCGGATCGGACTTGATACTGCGGCAGGGCTCCCCGGCGGCGAAGCGGCGACCGAAATCCAGGGTCAGCCGCTCCGTCACCCGCCCGGGGGAGGGGGAGAGCAGCACCAGATCGGTGGCCATGAAGATGGCCTCCTCGATATCGTGGGTGATGAGCAGCACCTGACGCCGGTGCTCGTGCCACAGGCGCAGCAGCAGAGTCTGCATCTGCTCCCGGGTGAAGGCGTCCAGGGCGCCGAAGGGCTCGTCCAGCAGGAGCAGGCGGGGCTGGGTGGCCAAGGCCCGGGCGATGCCGACCCGCTGGCGTTGGCCGCCGGAGAGCTGCCAGATGGCGCGATCGCCGGCCCCCTCCAGCCCCACCTGACGCAGCAGTGCCTGGGCCTGTTCGGTGCGTTCGGCACTGGGCACGCCCGCCAGCTGCAGGCCGAGGGCCACGTTGTCTCGCACGTTGCGCCAGGGCAGCAGCCCCTCGCTCTGGAACACCACGCCGCGCTCGGCGCCGGGGCCGGTGACCGGCTTGCCCTCAAGGCTTATCTGGCCGTGGTGGCAAGGCTCGAAGCCCGCCACCAGGTTGAGGAGGGTCGTCTTGCCCGAGCCCGAGGGCCCCAGCACCACCATCAGCTCCCCCTCGGACAGGGAGAGGTTGATGTTGTCGAGCACCCGCCTGCCGGCGTACTCGGCGGACACATGAGAGAGCTGCAGCATGGTCGTCTCCTTGGATTTACTGGGCCACGGCTTTCACGAAGCGATCGGTCACGAACTGGCGGTAGTCCGAGGCGGCGTTCGCGACCTTGCCCTGGCTCTCGAGGAAGCGGGCGGTGTCGATGATGGTCTGGTTGACGAGGCGCCCGAGCTCGGCGCTCTGGGCCTTCGCATCGAGGTAGGTGTTGCCCTTCACCAGCGCGGGAACGTCCGCCTCGGGAACGCCGCTCAGCTTGGCCAGCTTGGCGAGGTTGTCCGGCTTGGTGAGCCAGCCGTCGGGGTTGGCCAGGTAGTCGCGCTGGGCGGCCAGGGTGCTGTTCACGAAGGCCTGCACCACTTCGGGGTGGGCCTTGGCAAAGTCCTTGCGCACCACCCAGACGTCCAGGGTCGGCGCCCCCCAGTCACCCACCTGGGCGGAGTCGGTCAGCACCTTGCCCTCCTTGGTGAGCTGGTTGAGGGCGGGGGCCCAGACATAGGCGCCGTCGATGTCGCCCCGCTGCCAGGCGGCGATGATGGCCGGTGGTTGCAGGTTGACGATCTGCAGCGTCGCGGGGTCGACGTTCCAGTGCTTGAGGGCCGCCAGCAGGCTGTAGTGAGTGGTGGAGGTATAGGGCACGGCGATGCGCTTGCCCGCGAGATCCTCGGGTTTTGCGAGCCCCTGCTTCACCACCAGGGCCTCGGACTCCCCGAGCTTGGAGGCGAGCAGGAACACCTCGATGGGTAGATTCTGGCTCGCCGCCACCGCCAGGGGGCTGGAGCCGATGTTGCCTATCTGCACGTCGCCGGAGGCGAGCGCCCGTACCACGCTGGCGCCGCTGTCAAACTTGCGCCAATCCACGGTGGCGCCGCTCTCCCTGGCGAAGCTGTTGTCGGCCTGGGCCACCTTGGCGGGTTCGGCGGAGGTCTGGTAGGCCACGGTGACGTCGAGGGCCTGTGCGGACTGGCCGAGCAGCATGGAGGCTGCGAGCCACAGAGAGATGCCTTTTGCTGTCATGATGCACTTCCTTGTTGGGGGGGGGGGGGAAGCCACATCTTTATCTGAACATCCCCGGGGGCGAAGGAACGAGAAGGGTGTTCTCATGCCGTTTGGTTCTTAGAAAAAGAACGGTAAATCAATGATCTGATTGAGATATGCCAGAAAGTGGATAGCTTGCTCACCCGCCATCTATCGGGTGGCTGGCGCAAGGGGTCAGCAGGTGCGTGCAGGGGCTGGCCAACAGGGAGGGCAGTGACTGGCAGGGAGAAGAGAGGAAAAGGCCCCGCCAGGGTGGCGGGGCCGGGGGATCAGCGCTCCACCAGCGGGGCCGAGCGGTAGCTCCACAGGCCATAGGTGCGCAGGGCGTCCCGGTAGATGCCAAGCAGCTCCTCCGGGCTTGCCTTGGCCAGGGCCGAGAGGGGCTTGTCCGGGTAGGCGACGCTGTCGATGCGGATGTTCGCCGGGCCGCTCTGCCAACAGGCGATTTCCAGCAGGGTCTGGCCCCGGCGCACATGGCTCGCCGAGCTCACCAGGGTGGCGAACTCAATCTCGTGGCGGGTGAGGGCATAGCCGCTGTAGAGGGCGTTCTCCACCGTGCTGGTGGCGTAGTTCTCCTCGATGATACGGGAGCGGTCGATGCCCTTTTTCGCCAGCCAGTCCGCCATCAGCTTGCCCTCGGTCTGGCGGTTCTGGGGCACGCCGCCGGTGAGGATGACGAGGGCCGCCGGATCGGCCTGGGCCAGGGCGCGGGTGGTCTCGAGGCGTCCCAGCAGGATGTCGTGCATGGAGCCGTCGGGATTGAGGGCATAGCCCAGGGTGACGATGGCGCGGCGCCCCTTCTTCTCGCCCCGTCCCTGACGCTCCTTGAGGGGGGTGGCGACCACTCTGTCCACGGTGGCGAACAGCCGCTGCAAGTCGGCGGCGCGACCGGCATTGAGCTCGCCGACCCGCTTGAGGTAGCCATCGGATTTGGCCTGGTTGCCCTTGAAGCGCTGCCAGGTGGCCAGATAGGTGTTGATGTCCAGATCGTCCGGGGCGGCGGTGAGGGCCTGCTCGAACAGGGCGATGGCCCTGTCCACGTTGCCGTTGTAGATCTGGGCGTTGGCCGCCGAGATGAGCAGATCGGTGCGATAGGGCTCGAGCTGGTGGGCCTCCAGCAGCAGGGTGGTCACCTGCTCCATGTTGCTCGGCATCTTGGCGGTAAAGCCCGCATCGGAGACCCGGGCGGGGGAGTGGAAGATGCGGGCGGCGTCTGCCAGCAGCTGATCCACCACCTGGCGCTTGCTGATGAACTGCTCGTAATTCTGCTCCTTTTGCAGGGAGCGCACCGGGGCGGCCCAGGCATCGGATGAGACAACGAGCGGCAGCGTCAGCAGGCTGGTGAGGGTCAGGGCAATCGCGGTTTTCTTCATCATGGGGCTCCCTCTGGGGTGCGGGGCGCGATGTCGTGGCTCGTCCCCTGAATGCTTTTCCAATAAAAACAGATGCTTGGTTTGCTGCCTACTCTACTCCCTTCCCGATGAAAAAACGTGAACCGTTCCGGTTATCCCGATGGCACCCCTCAGCGCAGCCCCAGACGCGCCTGCAGGAAGGCCAGCCAGGCCTCCACCTTGGCGGGCAGGTGGCGGCGCCTGGGATAGACGCACCAGATGCCGTGCTCGGGCAGGGCATGGTCTGGCAGGACGGGCACCAGCTGCCCGATGGCGAGATCCCGCGCCACGATGAAGTCCGGCATGTTGCCGATGCCAAGCCCCGCCAGCAGCGCGGTGTGGATGGCATCGCTGTTGTTGACCTCGAAATTGCCCCTGGGGGTGATGGCCACCTCTCCTTCGGGCCCGTGCAGCCGCCACTGGGTGCCGCCGCGAAACAGGGAGTAGAAGAGGCAGTTGTGGCGCTCGAGATCCGCCGGGGTGCGGGGCGTGCCGGCCTGCGCCAGGTAGGCGGGGGCGGCGCACAGGGTGCTGAGACAGGGGGCGAGGCGGCGGGCGACCAGGCTCGAATCCTCCAGCTCGCCGATGCGCACCGCCACGTCGAACCCCTCGGCCACCAGATCCTGCCGGGCGTCGCTCATCTCCAGCTGCAACTGCAGCTCGGGGTAGAGGGCGAGAAACTCGGGGACAAGGGGGGCGATGTGGCGCCGGCCATAGACCATGGGCACCGTCACCCGCAGCAGGCCGCGGGGGGCCGATTGCAGGGCGCCGATGGCATCTTCCCCGTCGCTGGCCAGGCGCACTGCATGGCGCACCGTCTCGAAGTAGCGCTCCCCCGCCTCGGTCAGGGTGAGGGAGCGGGTGGTGCGATAGAGGAGCTGGCAGCCGAGGGCCTGCTCGAGCTGGCTCACCTTCTTGCTCAGCACCGACTTGCTGAGGCCGAGCTGACGGGCGGCGCCGGAGAAGGTGCCCGACTCCACCACGGCGACGAAGGAGGGGAGCAGGGCGAAGGCTTCCTGGTTCATGTTGTTCTCGTTATGGAAGCAATATTGTTCCAGGAGGGTAGATTATCCCCAAATCAAAAACAATTTACCCTGCTCGTCAGTTGAACCAAGGAGCAACCCCATGATCCCCCCGCTTGTTGACCGCGGCCCCGGCCGCCCCGCCCTCGGACAGACACTTGGCCAGACCCTGGGTGCCCTGGCCGCCTTCGCCGCCGGCCTGCTGCTGGCGCTGATGATCGCCCAGAACGGCGCCCTGTCCCGCGCCACCGACCCCTGGCTCGCAAGTTGGCTGGCCCACGGGGTCGGCAGCCTGGTGGCCGGGCTCCTGTGGTGGCTCTCCCCAAGGCCCCCGACGCCGGAGGCGGCCCCGCCCTGGGCCTGGCTCGGCGGTCTGCCGGGGGCGCTCACCGTGGTGCTGGCGGCCCTGTGCCTCAACTCGCCCCTCGGCATGGCGGGCACCCTGGCCCTGCTGCTGCTCGGCCAGCTGCTGTTTGGTGCCCTGTGCGATGGCCTCGGCTGGCTCGGACTGGCTCGCCGCCGCCCCTCGGGAAAAGACGCGCTCGCCGCCCTGCTGGTGATGGCCGGCGCCCTGCTTATCGTGCTGCATTAGGAGAGACACCATGACCCTCTTGATCCTGCTGGGACTGCTGAACGGCGTGGCGGTGAGCCTGTCGCGCACCCTCAATGGCCGCCTCGCCAGCGCCCGGGGCGCCATGACGGCGTCCCTTGCCAACCACCTGCTCGGCTTCGGGCTGCTCGGCGCCCTGCTCATCCTCAAGGGGGCACCCTGGGAGCGGCTCGCCGGGCTCGATCCCTGGCTGCTGCTTGGCGGGGTGCTGGGGGCGCTGTTCGTCGCCATCAGCAGTTGGGCCATCGGCCGGATCGGCGCCCTGGCCTGCGCCCTGCTCATCGTCACGGGTCAACTGGCGGGGGGCGCCCTGCTCGATGCCCTGGCCGGACGGCTGGCCGCGAGCGATCTGCTCGGCATTCTGCTGGTGCTGGCGGGCGCCGCGCTGCAACGCTGGCAGGCCGGCAAGTCGCGCTCCCGAGGGTGAGTGATGCTGTGATGGCCTGGGTAAACCGGCAGGGATGACAAGAGTGTCGCCCTGCCTGGATGCCAAAGGCGGCTCGCCAGCCGGATCAGGGTCCAGATGAAAAGGAAAAGGCGAAAGAAAGGGAGGGAAAGGAAGAAACAGGAAGGTAAAAGAGAACAAAGAGAGAGGCGCCTGTCACCTTGGGCCGCCCTCAACAGCAGAACACCGGCGCAAGGCCGGTGTTCTGAACAGCATGGCGGCGGGCCCGGCGGGGCGCGCGGTCAGGGCCGCTTAGGCGTAGAAAGCCTCGACGGTGCCCTTGACGGTGATCAGCATGGGGTTGCCGTAGCGATCCTTGGCCTTGGGGGAGGGGATCTTCACCCAACCTTCGCTGATGCAGTACTCCTCGACATTGGTGCGCTCCTTGCCGTTTACGCGAATGCCGATCTCGTGCTCGAAGCACTCTGCCACATGGTGCGGGCTGCGCGGGTTGGCCGCCAGACGGTCGGGCAGTGCAGGTTTGTTGTCGCTCATTTTATTTACCTGAGTGTGATAAAAAGTGGGTCATTGTAGGCAATGCCCGTCATGGGCTCAAGGCCGGGTTGCGTCCCATGGGGGTGGACAAGGTCTGGCTACAGTTGCAGCTCGGGCAACAGCGTCGCCTGCGCCTGAAAATGGTGGCAACGGTGCTCAACGTCGTCTCTGTAACGTGCCAGATAAGCCAGCTCGGCGGGATTGTCTGTCTCAACCAGGGCGATGGCGGCATCAAGCTGATGCAGTATGTCGCTGGCCATCTTGTGCAAGGTCTGCTGCAACAGGCGTTTGGGCAGCTCGCATGCCTCGGCCATCTCCAGCAACTGCCATGCGTTGACCGCCTCGGGAGCAAACTCGTCGCCTATGGCCATGGCCAGATGCTGGTTGAACTCGGGGTAAAGCCCCACATTGACCAGATCGTACCAGGGGGTGGGCATCAGCCCTGCTTTTGATACGAAGAAGCTGTAGTTCTTGCCGTGGGCATCGTGATTGTTGACGCAGAGGTTGAAGAGCAGCCATTGCAGCATGTCCAGTCTGGCCTGCGCCGGATTGACGCAAAGTGCGCTGAGACTGAACAGCCGTGGCAGGCTCACCCCTTCCCGAATATGGGCCACGTCTCGCCCGTCACCGAAGTTGCGTTCATATTTTCGGGCGACGGGAAACCCCAGCCCCTGACAGGCATCGATCATGTGACGACGGCGCACCCTCAAGCCATCCTCGTCAAGGCGCCGATCGAACCGTTCCACCAGCAAGCTTCGGTGGGACTTATCGCCTTGGCCGACCCTGTGCAGTTCGACCCGCGCCACCGGCATGCCCAGCAGTGCGGCCAGTCGCATGGTCACGAACTCATTGATCACCAGATGAGGGTGATGCTCGAACTTGAGGAGGTGGGTGGAACAGAGCTCGCCCTCGCCAAATCCCAGCGCCCCCTCGAGTCGCAGCAGGTTGAGCTTGGCCTGCACACCCGCAACCGAGAGGCGGGGGCGACCATCCCAGACTTCCAGCGGCCAGATCTCGGGCTGTTCGAGGCGCAGCAACAGCTCCTCTGGGGTGATGGGGCGAAACCGGGTGGGGACGTCGGGCTCTGCGGGCAGGGTAAAGGTGACAGCCCCGGAGACATCGCGGCCGATGCCGTGGATCAGGGCAAAGAGATTGCTGCGCGAAACGGAGAGCGCCTCAATCAGATGGTCCAGCCCGCGATTTTCAGGCAGCAAGTTGCCGAGATACGCCCGGATCTGGGCACTGCTGGCCGATCCATCCAGCGCCAGTGGGGGGGAGAGCGGGAAGCCACGCGCCTGCCACTCAGGTGTATAGCCGAGCTGAAACGCATCCTGGCTGGAGTCATACTCGAGATGGCCGATCAGCTGGTTACCCAGCCGAAGTTCCAGCCGATGGCGCTCAGAACCATTCATCATCACCGACCTCGGGTTGGCTGTTGCCGCTCGCTACCTGTGAGCCCACTTCCTGCACCAGTTGCAAGTGCAGCCCCAGCGCCTTCATCACCTGCAGCAGGGTCGAGAGGTAGACATCTCCCCCTTTTTCAATCTTGATCAGGGTCTTCTTGGAGATGCCGCACAGTGAGGCCGTCACCTCCTGGGTCATCCTGGCGGCCTTGCGTCTCTCGCGGATCGCCAGCCCCAGGGAGGCGGGATCCAGTTCTTTCGGGCCGGCTTGCAACGATGCGTCTGCCATCATGATCACGAAAAAAAGTGTAGGTTGTTACACCTTAACTCATGGTAAGAGCAAACAGCAATTAAAAGTGTACGATAGTGCACTTTTTAAGGTCCTGGTGCTGGTTGAGATAAAAAGTGTAGAGGAGTTCACTTTTTAGAGAGGAAAAGTTGGTGAGGGATGGTCTGGGGGATGGCCGAGGGGCCGGGAGGATGTCGCTTGCAGAGCAGCATTGCACTTCACTTCACCGAGCGATGGCCTAAATTTCCTTTCGCTGAACCAGAGTGATAATTTTGGTTTCAGTGAAAAAACGGCTTATGGGGATGCGCAATGTTTTTCCAAACATATTACCGATTAGATCCGTGGAGATTTGAGCCGCCGCTAAGGAAAGTGCGAACAAGTATCCCACGAACAAAAAATGAAAATTTTAGTCATTTAATATCAATGGGTTACCAGTAAATGCTCTCGTGCCATATGACTTATTCGCACCTTCCCTAGTGCACGGGCGTGAAGAAACAGTAACAACCGAAGATGTACGCGAAATGCTCGAAGCCGTTCGCGACTTGCTGTACATGCTGGATTATTACCGAGGACATGGTTGGGCCATGAAGAGACTGAGTCCTGAAGTAGCTGCAAATCTCCAGGAGCAGTAGCACTCGTTGGCGACAGAACAAGGAAATAGAAAAGGGAGCCTGTCAGGCTCCCTTTTACGTGGTTATGCGAATTGGCATATCAGGTCCACAGACAGCTGACCCTATTCCTAACCTTATCGATTAGTCGCGGCCTTCATCCCTTCCACAAACTCCTTCAGACGGGTGAGCATATGCTCCGGGTTCTTGTGGTGGGTCTCGATGATCTTCACCACTGCCGAACCCGAGATGGCGCCGGCGGCGCCAGCCTTGATGGCATCGCGTACCTGGGCCGGTTCGCTGATGCCAAAGCCGAGCAAGGCGGGGGGGGCGTTGAACTCGCGCAGGGAGTTGATGAGGCCCTCCACCGGCATGCCGGCCTTGGTCTCGGCACCGGTCACGCCAGCACGGCTCACCAGATAGGTGTAACCGTTACCCAGCTCCGCCACCTGCTTCAGGGTTTCGGCGTCGCCATTGGGCGGGGCGATAAAGATACTGTCGATGCCGAACTTGTCGGCCGCCGCCTTGTAGGGGGCGCACATCTGCACCGGCACGTCGGCCACCAGCACCGAATCCACCCCCGCCTGCTGGCACTTCTCGTAGAAGCCGTCGATGTGGCGCACATAGACCAGGTTCGCGTAGACCAGGAGGCCAATGGGGAGCTGCGGGTACTTGGCGCGGATGCGGGCGAGCAGGCCGAAGCAGTCGTCCGGGGTGGTGTGGCTGGCAAAGGCACGCAGGGCGGCACCCTGAATGGTGGGGCCGTCCGCCACCGGATCGGAGAAGGGAATACCGAGCTCGAGGGCGTCGGCGCCCCCTTGGACCAGGGCATCGACGATGGCCAGGGACAGTTCGGGGGTGGGGTCACCCAGCATCACGAAGGGCACGAAGGCGCCCTGATTGGCCTTGTCCAGACGGGAGAAGAGTTGAGCGTAACGGTTCATGACAAGGTTCCTTCTTTTTCAAAGATGTCGGCAACGGTGAAGATGTCTTTGTCGCCACGGCCGGAGAGGTTGACGATGAGCACCTGCTCTTTTTCCGGTTCACTGCGGGCCATCTTGAGGGCATGAGCCAGGGCGTGAGAGGACTCCAGCGCCGGGATGATCCCTTCGGATTTGGCCAGCTCCTGGAAGGCGTCCAGCGCCTCCTTGTCGGTCACCGAGGGGTACTCGGCGCGGCCGATGGCGGCCAGGTGGGCGTGCTGGGGGCCGACGGAGGGGAAGTCCAGCCCCGCCGAGACGGAGTAGGACTCCTGGATCTGGCCCTGGTTGTCCTGCATCAGGAAGGAGTGCATGCCAAAGAAGACCCCCTTGCTGCCGTGACCCAGCGGCGCGCCGTGCTCGCCGCTCTCGATGCCGTGACCACCGGGTTCGACCCCGATAAGGCGCACTTCAGGGTTGTCGATAAAGTCCGCAAACATGCCGATGGCATTCGAGCCGCCGCCGACGCAGGCGATCACCGCATCCGGCAGGCGCTCCTCCTTCTCGAAGCACTGGGCCTTGGCCTCTTCCCCGATCATCTTCTGGAACTCCCGCACGATAGTGGGGAAGGGGTGGGGGCCGGCGGCGGTACCGAGCAGGTAGTGGGCGGTTTCATAGTTGGCAGCCCAGTCGCGCAGCGCCTCGTTGCAGGCATCTTTGAGGGTGCTGGAGCCGGAGTGCACCGGGATGACGGTGGCGCCCATCAGCTTCATGCGAAATACGTTGGGCTTCTGGCGCTCGCAATCCTTGGCGCCCATATAGACCCGGCACTTGAGGCCGAGCAGGGCACAAGCCAGGGCAGTGGCGACGCCGTGCTGACCGGCGCCGGTCTCGGCGATGATCTCGTGCTTGCCCATGCGCTTGGCAAGCAGGGCCTGACCCAGCACCTGGTTGGTCTTGTGGGCGCCGCCGTGCAGCAGATCTTCACGCTTGAGGTAGAGGCGGGTCTTGGTGCCCTTGGTCAAATTGCGGGTGAGGGTGAGCGGTGTCGGGCGACCGGCGTACTCGGTCAGGAGCGCCTGAAACTCGGCGACGAAAGCCGGATCATCCTTGGCATCGACGAAGGCCTTCTCCAGCTGGAGCAGGGCGGGGATGAGGATCTGGGGCACATACATACCGCCAAATTCACCGAAAAACGGATTGAGCAGGGTCATACATTATTCCTTGTGCTTATGCGCAAACGCAGTTCATTAATTCGTTGAATGAGTCACGGGGCGCTCACAGTTGGCGCAGGGCACCAAAGGCGGCCGCCAGCTTGTGGGCATCCTTCCTGCCCGGGGCACTCTCCACCCCGGAGTTGAAATCAAGGCCCACACAGCCCACCCGGGCGGCCTCGAGGGCGTTGTCGGGGTTGAGCCCCCCTGCCAGCATCAGTTTGCTCTTGTCGAGCCCGGCCAGCAGAGTCCAGTCGAACGCCTGACCGGTGCCGCCGCTCTGGCTGCCAACTTTGGTATCAAGCAGCAGGCGATCCGCCGGGTAGTCGAGGGTGGGCAGGGGCTCGCCGCTTGTGACTCCAATTGCCTTCCAGATCTGGCAGCCCGCCGGCAGCAGGGGGCGCAGGGTCTCGATATAGGCGGCGTCTTCGTCCCCGTGCAGTTGCACGGCGGCGAGCCCCAGCGCATCCACCGTCTTGGCGATGGTGGCGGGCTGGGCATTGCGAAACACCCCGACGTAAGAGAGCGGCGCACCCGCCATCACGGCGCGGGCGGCGGGAATGTCCACGTAGCGCGGGCTTTTCGCCACAAAAATGAGGCCGCCGAACACGGCGCCCGCCTGATGGGCGGCGGCGGCGTCCTCGGGACGGGTCAGGCCGCACACCTTGTTCTGGCCGAGCACGAGCTTGCGCACCGCGGCCTCCAGATCCGGCTCCGCCATGAGGGAAGATCCCACCAGGAAGCCCTTGGCGTGGTGGCGCAGGGCCGCCACCTGGGCGCGGTGGTTGATGCCGGATTCGCTGATCACCACCCGATCCCCCGGGATCCTGGCCGCCAGCTGCCGGGTGCGGGCAAGATCGACGCTCAAATCCCGCAGATCCCGGTTGTTGATGCCAATCACCGGGGCGCCGAGGTCGATGGCGCGGGTCAGCTCCTCCTCGTTGCTCACCTCGGTGAGCACCCCGAGGCCCAACTCTTTCGCCACTTTGAACAGGGCGCGATACCCCTCGTCGGTGAGCACGGAGAGCATCAGGAGGATGGCGTCCGCCTGATAGTGGCGGGCCAGATAGACCTGATAGGGGTCAATCATGAAGTCCTTGCAGAGCACCGGCTGCTGGACGCGGCCGCGTACCCGGGGCAGGAAGGCGAAATCCCCCTGGAAGAACTTCTCGTCCGTCAGCACCGAGATGGCGGTAGCGTAGTGGCCATAGATGTCGGCGATGGCCTCCGGGCTGAAGTCATTCCGGATCAAGCCCTTGGAGGGGGAGGCCTTCTTGCACTCCAGAATGAAGCGGGTGGAGCCTTTGCGCAGATCCCCCTCGAAATCCCGATCGCTCGGGGTCAGCGCGTCCTGGAAGCTCGCCAGGGGCTGGCTCTCCTTGCGGGCGGCGACCCACTCCTGCTTGGCCGCCACGATCTTGCCGAGGATGGTCTGGCTGATGGAGGCCATGTTCAGAAAGGCGTGGGGAGCAATGACATCTGACATCTCGTTATCCTTGCGAAGCTGGCTGTTGCCCGTCGGGCGTTCTGGGTGAGTGCCCCTGGGGCACGCTGTGGTGGTGGCTGACATCATGCCTCCTGATGGCTCAGGGTAGCGAGATCCCGGGCGAGGAGGGCGGCCTGGCCGCTTGCCAGCACCGCCAGCACCCGGGCGGCGGCCTGCCTAAAGTCCGGGGCCTCGCCCGCCATCACCAGGAGCGGCGCCACGTTGGCGGCGATGGCGGCGTTGTGGGCCGGGCTGCCGCGCCCTTCCAGGATGGCGGCGGTGATGGCGCGGTTCTCCTCGGGCTCACCGCCCTGGATGGCGCTGACCGGGTAGGTGTCGAGGCCAAAGTCCGCCGGGGTGAGCAAGTACTCGCGAATTTCGCCGTCGCGGATCTCCGCCACCTGGGTCGGGCCGTGGATGGCAATCTCGTCGAGACCGGCGCCGTGCACCACCATACCGGTTTTCAGGCCGAGTGCCAGCAGGGTTTCGGCGATGGGGCGCACCAGCTCGGGGGCATAGACCCCCATCAGCTGGAAGCTGGGGCGAGCGGGATTGATGAGCGGCCCCAGCACGTTGAACAGGGTGCGGGTCTTGAGGGCCTGGCGCACCGGCATGGCATGGCGCACCCCGGCGTGGTACTGGGGGGCGAACAGGAAGCAGACCCCGAGCTCGTCCAGGCAGCGGCGGGCCTGGGTCGGGCTCATGTCGAGCTTGATGCCCATTTTATCGAGCAGATCGCTCGACCCCGACTTGCTCGAGACCGAGCGGTTGCCGTGCTTGGCCACTTTCAGGCCGCAGGCGGCGGCCACCAGGGCCGAGGTGGTGGAGACGTTGATGGTGTTGAGGCCGTCCCCTCCGGTGCCGACGATGTCGCAGAAGGCATAGTCCGGGCGCGGGAAGTCGCGGGCTTCGGCCAACAGCGCCTCGGCGGCGCCGGCGATCTCCTCCGGGGTCTCCCCCTTGATCTTGAGAGCGGTCAAAAGGCTCGCGAGCACGATGGGATCCACTTCACCACGAACCACCTGGCCGAAGGCGTCGCGGGCGGCGTCGCGGGTGAGAGACTGACCCTGATAGAGGGTGTTGAGATGTTGATGCATGGTCTCTTCCTTACCGCACGTGGCTTTCTGGACGGGTGACATGGGCGAGGGCCTGGGTGAGCAGGCGGGCCCCTTCGCTGGTCATGATGGATTCCGGGTGGAACTGGAAGCCCAGCACCCGCTCGTCACGCTGCTCGATGGCCATGGGCATGCCCTGATAGTGGGCAATCACCTGCAACTCTTGTGGCACATAGGTGGCCACCAGGGAGTGGTAGCGGGCCACCGGCAAGGGGCTCGGCAGCCCCGCGAAGGCGCCATGGCCGTTGTGCTCGATGAGGGAGCGCTTGCCGTGGACGATTTCCCCCGCCGCCCCGACGGTGCCGCCGTAGGCTTCGCACAGGGCCTGATGACCGAGGCAGATGCCGAGGATGGGCACCCGGCCCCGGGCCAGCTTGATGAGGTCGATGAGGCAGCCCGCCTCATGGGGCGCGCCCGGCCCCGGGGAGAGCACCAGGACGGCGTCCCCTTCGCAGGCGTCGATCTCACTCATGATGCGGCTCGCCTGCAGGCTGTTGCGGTAGATGCGCACCGGGTAGCCCAGGGTGCGGAACTGGTCGACGAGGTTGTAGGTAAACGAGTCGAAGTTGTCGAGCAGGAAGATGTTAGTCATGGCTCACGTCCTTGTGTTGTTCCTGCTGGGCGCTGAGGGCCTGCAGGGAGGTGCCATGGCTGGCAGCGATGGCGGCCAGCACGGCCGCCGCCTTGGCGCGGGTCTCGTCCGCCTCGGCCTGGGGTTTGGAGTCATAGACCACCCCGGCGCCGGCCTGGACATGGGCGACCCCCTCTTTCACGAAGGCGGAGCGGATGACGATGCAGGTGTCCATTTCCCCTGCGCCGTTCAGGTAACCCACGGCGCCGCCGTAGCTGCCGCGACGCTTGCCTTCCACCATGCGGATAAGCTCGCTGGCGCGCAGCTTGGGGGCACCGGTCAGGGTGCCCATGTTCATGCAGGCCTGGTAGGCGTGCAGGGCGTCAAGGTCGGCGCGAAGGGTGCCCACCACCCGGGAGACCAGGTGCATGACGTGGCTGTAGCGATCCACTTTGAGCAGATCCTTGACGTAGCGGGTGCCGGGGGCGGAGATGCGGGCGATGTCGTTGCGGCCCAGATCCACCAGCATCAGGTGCTCGGCCACCTCTTTCTCGTCCTGGCGCAGCTCCAGCTCGATGCGGCCGTCCAGATCCAGGTTGATGCTGCCGTCCGGGTTGAGCCCACGGCGGCGGGTGCCGGCGATGGGGTACATCTCCACCTGGCGGCTGTTGGCGCAGAACTTGACCGCGCTCTCGGGGGAGGCGCCAAACAGGGTGAAGCCCTCGTCCTGCACGTAGAACATGTAGGGGCTGGGGTTGGTCTGCTTGAGACGGCGATAGGCGGCGACGGGATCCGGGCAGGGGAGGGAGAAGCTGCGGGACGGCACCACCTGGAAGATGTCACCACGGCGGATGAAGCCCTTGAGCTTCTCGACCTCGGCGCAGAACTGCTTGTCCCCCTTGTCGACGGCCAGGGCGCCGGTCAGCGGCGCCGTGCCTTGCGGCGCAGGCAGCGGCTGCTGACAGGCCTGCTTGAAGGACTCGAGGCGAGCGGTCAGGCGGGCGTAGCGCGCGTCCAGCTGCTCATCCTCTTCGCCGCCGAACAGGCAGGCCACCAACTGGGTGCTCTGCTTGATGTGGTCGATGGTGATCAGGGTCTCGGCCACATAGAAGCAGTAGTCAGGGCAGTCGTTGCTCCCCTCTGGCACCTCGGGCAAGTCTTCAAAGGAGGCGATGAGGTCGTAGGCGAAGCTGCCCGCCATGAAGAGGGCCTCTTTGCCCTGCTGGCATTGCAGCTCCCGCTGCAGGGTGCGCAGCACGTCCAGCACGCTGCTGCCCTTGAGGCGGCTGTCTTCGTCAAGCTCCCGATCGGACGCCGGGAAGTCGAGGTGCAGCTCGTCCACCACCCGGGTCTGGGTGATGACGGCGGGCAGGCGCTGCTCCAGCAGGCGCAGCAGGGCGGCGCCGTTGTCGCCGAGGGGGCGCACCTGCACGGCGCGGCCGCGGCACTCGATGCGCAGGCAGGCGTCCACCAGCAGCAGGCTCTGGGTACCGGCCTTGGAGTCGATCTCCACCGATTCGAGCAGCAGGTTGTTGGGTCTGTCCTGGCAGAGTCGGGTATAGAGTGCCAGGGGGTCTGTCACATAGGGGGCATTGAGCCGGATGGTATCGAATTCGCCCAGGGGCAAACGGGTCTTGTTGCCTGTCATAATGCCTTCCCTTGCATGTGTTGTGTGTCACCGATGGTCATGGCGCTGTCTCTCTTGAAAATGGGTCGGGTTCGGGTCACGTCAGCGAGTTCGCCATCGCCATGTCAGTGTGCTTCTCTGAATTGTCGGTTTCATCACAGGTCCATTTGCCGGATAATAAAAAAGCCCGCTGGGGTCAGCGGGCTTTTTCTTTGGGTTCTTAACTTGCTGTCAGATTACAGGTACAGCAACGACCACACGCCCGCATGTCAGGGAGTGTGCCACCACCAGATGGTCAGGATGGAAGTCGCTTGCATGAGATTGAGTCCTGTAAAAAGATGTTTGCAATGAAGTGCCTACAGAAAACGATAAAGCCGCGGCCAAGTCAAGTCGCTTTTTTGCCGGCCTTTTCCAGGCAGGTCCCAAACAAGAGCGAAACACGCCGATGAGATTCGATCTTCATTGCCACACCACCGCCTCGGACGGGGTGCTGAGCCCCGCCGACCTGGTGCGCCGCGCCGCCGAAAAAGGGGTGGAGGTGTTAGCGGTCACTGACCACGATACCCTCGACGGGCTTGAGGAGGTGCGCCAGACCATCTCGGCCGATCAGTTGCCACTGCGCCTGGTGAGCGGGGTGGAGATCTCCACCGGGTGGGAGCATCACGAGATCCACATCGTGGCCCTCGGGGTGGACGAGAAAAATCCCCAGTTGCTCGCCTTTCTGGCAGGGCAGCGAGCCCGCCGGGAGGCGCGCGCCGAGGAGATCGGGCGTCGTCTGGAGAAGTGCCTCATCCCGGGCACCTATGAAGAGGCCAAGCAGCTTGCCGGTGACGCCGCCGTGACCCGGGCCCACTTTGCCCGGGTGCTGGTGGCGCGCGGGGTGGCCGACAATATGCAGAAGGTGTTCAAGAAGTACCTGAGCCGGGGCAACAAGGGCTATGTGCCCGCCGAGTGGCCTGGGATGGGGGAGGCCATCGAGGCCATCCACGCCGCAGGCGGGCTGGCGGTGCTGGCCCACCCGAGCCGCTACAATCTCACCGCCAAGTGGATCAAGCGGTTGCTGGTGGCCTTCAAGTCCGTCGGGGGGGATGCCATGGAGGTCTCCCTGCCCCAGCAGAGCCCACAGGAGCGGGCGAATCTCGGCCAGTGGGCCAGGGAGCACGATCTCTATATTTCGGTGGGGTCCGATTTTCACTTCCCCTCCAACTGGACCGAGCTTGGCCGCCACCTCTGGCTCCCCAAGGAGGGGATGCCGCTGTGGCTGGGCCACCCCGGCCATTTCGGGCTCACCCCCGAGGAGCATGCGGGCCTGCTGGCCAGCCGCTGACCCCCCGGGCCGGCATCTTTGATGCAGGCGAGTCTGCGTCAAACAGGTTAAGGTAGTGTCATGGGCCAAGGGGCCCTTGACCATGAAGCGGGCAACGAGCGTGCCCCCTATCGCGAGAAGAGCATATGAGTCAGCATTTTTACGTACATCCCGACAATCCCCAGGTTCGCCTCATCAGCCAGGCGGTGCAGATCCTGCAAAACGGCGGCGTCATCGTCTATCCCACCGACTCCGGCTACGCCCTGGGCTGCCAGATGGGCAACAAGGATGCTTTGGAGCGCATCTGCCGCATCCGTCGCATCGAGCCGAACCACGACTTCACCCTGGTGTGCCGTGATCTCTCGGAGATCTCCACCTATGCCAAGGTGGACAACACCGCCTTCCGGCTGGTCAAGAACAACACCCCCGGACCCTACACCTTCATCTTCAAGGCCACCAAGGAGGTGCCGCGTCGCCTCATGAACGAGAAGAAGAAGACCATCGGCATCCGGGTCCCGGCCAACAACATCGCGCTGGCCTTGCTCGAGGCCCTCGGTGAGCCGCTGCTCTCCACCACCCTGATCCTGCCGGGCTCCGAGATGGCGGAGTTCGACCCCGAGGAGATTGCCGACAAGCTCGGCAAGCAGCTGGATCTGGTGGTCAACGGCGGGTATCTGGGCGAGCAGCCCACCACTGTGGTGGACTTCTCCGACGACGAGCCCGTGCTGCGTCGCCGCGGTGCCGGGGATCCGACGCCGTTTGAGTGATCTTGCCGACCCCGTGCCCGCGCTGACAACCCCCGCGGGCACGACGGGGGAGGCTTCCCTTCCCCCGCCCATCGCCACCGTGCTGGGGCAGCCCTACCATGAGCTGCCCCAGGACTTGTTCATCCCCCCCGATGCGCTGGAGGTGTTTCTCGACACCTTCGAGGGGCCGCTCGATCTCTTGCTCTACCTCATCCGGCGCCAGCAGCTCGACATCCTCAACCTGCCCATCCTGCAGATCACCGCCCAGTACATGGAGTACGTGGATCTGATGCAGGGGCTCAACCTCGAGCTGGCGGCGGAATACCTGCTGATGGCGGCCTGGCTCGCGGAGATAAAGTCCCGCTTGCTGCTGCCCAAGGCCCCGGAGCTGGAAGACGAGGAGGAGGGGGAAGATCCCCGCGTCACCCTCATTCGTCGCCTGCAGGAGTACGAGCGCTACAAGCTGGGGGCGGAGCGGGTCAATGCCCTGCCGAGGGTGGAGCGGGAGATCTTCGTCGCCGCCGCCATGGCGCCGGATTTTGGTGCCTTGAAGCCATTGGCGCCCGATGTTTCTCTGGTTGAACTCGCCCTTTACATGCAAAGTGTGGTAAAACGCGCGACTCATTTTGAACATCACCAGATCCGCCGCGAGCAGATCCCGACCCGGGTACGGATGGCGGAGATCCTCGCCATGCTCTCCCTGGGCCAGACCCTGCGCCTGGAGCAGGTGCTGCGGGCCGAGGAGGGGCGCATGGGAGTGCTGGTGACCTTCCTGGCCCTGCTGGAGCTGTGCAAGGAGCAATTGATCTGGATCTTGCAGGCGGAGCCCCTGGGCCCCATCCATTTTGCCCTGGCCAGTCAGGGGAAAGGGGAGGAGCATGAGCATCTACACTGAGCGAGGGGCGGCGCCAGGGGCGCGGACCCGGGAGGTCCACCGTGGCGCTGCCTGCTGAACGATTGAAGACCCTGATCGAGGCGGCGATCTTCGTGGCGGGGCGTCCCCTCACGGTGAGCGAAATCAAGGGCAGCGTGCTCTCGGACTACCCGGTCACCGGCCGCTATGTCCAGCTGCTGCTGGCAGAGCTCAGACAGGATTACAGCGAGCGGGGGGTCGAGCTCAAAGAGGTGGCCTCCGGCTGGCGTTTCCAGGCCCGCCAGGAGTATGCCGAGGAGCTGTCGCGCCTGTGGAGCGAGCGGGCTCCCCGTTATTCCCGCGTCGTGATGGAGACGCTGACGCTGATTGCCTATCGTCAGCCCATCACCCGGGCGGAGATAGAAGCCATCCGCGGGGTGGCGGTGTCGAGCCAGATCGTCAACACCCTCAAGGAGCGTGGCTGGGTGCGCAGCATCGGCCACAAGGAGGTGGCGGGTCGCCCCGAGCTGCTCGCCACCACCCGTGAATTTCTGGACTATTTCAACCTGCAGAGTCTGGAGCAGCTCCCCGAGCTGGATCCCGAGCTGCAGGCCCCCTTGTCGCTCATGCCGGGCGAGGGCGGTGACGGTCAGCCTCTGGCAGGCCGTGCTGAGCATGAACATGGTGGGGAGGCCAACGGGGCCTTCTCACAAGAGCCAAGGTTGTCCGCGATGTCGGCGGGCAGCGATCAACAATCAGGTAAACCCGATGAGTGAAAAACTGCAAAAAGTATTGGCCCGCGCGGGTCAAGGCTCCCGTCGTGAGATGGAGGCCCTGATCACCGCAGGTCGGGTCAGCGTGGATGGCAAGGTCGCCACGCTGGGGGATCGCGTCGAAGTGAACGCCGTGATCCGGGTGGATGGCCACCAGGTCAAGACCCGCGCCGCAGAGGAAGTGATCTGCCGCGTGCTGGCCTACCACAAGCCCGAAGGGGAGATGTGCACCCGTCACGATCCGGAAGGACGTCCCACCGTGTTTGATCGTCTGCCCAAGATGGATGGCGCCCGCTGGATAGCGGTCGGCCGCCTCGACGTCAACACCTCAGGCCTCTTGCTGTTCACCACCGACGGCGAGCTGGCGAACCGCCTGATGCACCCGAGCCACGAAGTGGAGCGGGAATACGCGGTGCGGGTCTTTGGCGAGATCACCGAAGCCATGCTGCAGCGCCTGCGCAAGGGCGTGCAGCTGGAAGACGGCATGGCCAAGTTCAACAAGATCAAGCCGGCTGGCGGTGAAGGGCTGAACCAGTGGTTCAACGTCACCCTGACCGAGGGCCGCAACCGGGAAGTGCGCCGCCTGTGGGAATCCCAGGAAGTGCAGGTGAGCCGCCTGATGCGTATCCGCTACGGCGACGTCAAGCTGGATCGCGGCATCCCCCGCGGCGGCTGGCAGGAGCTGAAGTTGCCCGAAGTGAACTACCTGCGCGGCCTGGTCAACCTGCCCAACGAGACCGAATCCAAGGTCGATCTGCAGCAGGATGGCAAGAGCACCCGCCACAAGCAGGCCGCCCAGATCCGTCGCGCCGTGAAGCGCCACAAGGAGATGCAGGGCAAGGAGCCGCGCGCCCGTGCCACCACCGCCCGTCGCAAACCGACCTCCTCCACCCGTAATTCCGGCACCGGCAGCAAGTAAGCCGCCGCCACGGGCCGCTCGCCCCGGACACGCCACAAGCCCGCACCCCAAGGTGCGGGCTTTTTTGTTTTCTGCTCCTGCCGGGCTCCTTGAGACTGAATCGCACAGGGGAGAGAAAGGGCCAGACAAGCTCCTCCCCCTTTTGAAGGGGGAGGCTGGGAGGGGGTGAGTAGTTGTTATGCTGACAGGGGTCATAGTCGGAGGAATACTGTCATGAACGAGAAGCCAGTTCGTGTTTTCAACCGCGAGGCCACGCTGGATAAACGGCGTGAACAGCGAAACAATCCAACAGAGCCTGAACGGCGATTGTGGCAGGCGCTTCGGGCTGGGCAACTCGGAGTCAAGTTTCGCCGTCAGCAAGGTATAGGCCCATACATTGCGGATTTTTACTGCCCCGGGCGGTTGTTGGTCATTGAGGTTGATGGCGACAGCCATTTTGACATGCGGGGTCTGCGTCATGACAAGCGACGGGATGCCTACATGGCGGCCCTGTCGCTGACGGTACTGAGATTTAGCAACAGGGAGGTGATGGAAAATCTACCCGGGGTGGTTGTCTCTATTCGGGCATGGCTTGATCGCGTCTGACCCCACCCCAGCCCTCCCCTTGCCAGGGGAGGGGGCCAGAGTGCCCTCTGTACGGGCTGGAAAGCGTCATACACTTCCCTTTTTTGAAGGGGAGGTGGTTGCAGACGGGGATGTGCATCAGGATGGTTGCCCTGCCGGGACGGGCTTGTTAGCCTTTCGCGCACAAAGACAGGAGAAACCAATGAGCAAGGTACTGGATGAGCTGCTGGCGTTGCTGGCGCTCGAAAAGATCGAGGAGGGCCTGTTTCGGGGCCAGAGCCAGGATCTCGGGTTGCGATCCGTGTTTGGCGGACAGGTGATGGGGCAGGCCTTGTCAGCCGCCAAGCAGACGGTGGCAAGCGACCGCCAGGTCCACAGTTTCCACTCCTACTTCCTGCGCCCCGGGGATGCCAACAAGCCCATCGTCTACGACGTGGAGAACATCCGCGACGGCCAGACCGTCTCCACCCGCCGGGTCAAGGCCATCCAGAATGGCAAGCCCATCTTCTACCTCAACGCCTCCTTCCAGGTGGAAGCCGAGGGCTTCGAGCACCAGGCGAAGATGCCGGGCGGCATCACGCCCCCGGAGCAGCTCAAGAGCGAGCTGGAGCTGGTGCGTCCCTACGAGCAGATGATCCCGGCGGCCCTGCGGGACAAGATCCTGTGCGAGAAGCCCATCGAAATTCGCCCCGTGACCCTGGTGGACCCCATTCGCCCGGATGTCCACGAGCCCCTTCGCTACACCTGGTTCAAGGCCAATGGCCCGGTGCCGGACGATCAGCGGGTCCACAACTACCTGCTGGCCTATGCCTCCGACTTCCACTTCCTGTTCGCCGCCCTGCAGCCCCACGGGGTCTCCTACTGGGAGCCGGACATGCAGGTGGCCACCATCGATCACTCCATGTGGTTCCACCGGGAGTTCCGGCTGGACGACTGGCTGCTCTACGTGGTGGACAGCCCGAGCGCCAGCGGCGGTCGGGGTCTGGTGCGCGGCCAGTTTTTCACCCGGGATGGGGTATTGGTGGCGAGCACCATGCAGGAAGGGGTGATCCGCCGCCGGGGCTGAGACGCCCCCTTGCGCCAACGAAAAACGGGAGCCGATGGCTCCCGTTTTTTATTGCCTGCGCTATCAGGCTGCGTCCTGCTCGGTGCTGAGTGCTGGCTCGCCCCGGGCGAAGCGGTCGGCCCACAGGGCGATGACGCCGTCACCGGTGACGTTGCAGGCGGTGCCGAAGCTGTCCTGGGCCAGGTAGAGGGCGATCATCAGGGCGATGGAGGCCTCACCGAAGCCGAGCATGGAAGTGAGCAGGCCGAGCGCGGACATGACACCGCCACCCGGTGCGCCCGGCGCGGCAATCATGATGACGCCCAGCATCATGATGAAGGGCACCATGGTGCCGTAGCCCGGAATGGCCAGGTGTTCGGAGAGGAACATCACCGCCGTGGCGCAGGTTACCAGGGTGATGGTGGAGCCGCACAGGTGGATGGTGGCGCACAGGGGCACGGTGAAGTTGGCGATGCCGTCGCTCACGCCGTTGCGCTTGCTGGCTTGCAGGGCCACCGGAATGGTGGCGGCGCTGGACATGGTGCCAAGGGCGGTGAAGTAGGCGGGCAGCATGTTCTTGATGAGCATGACGGGGGAGCGCCCCTGGGCGAGACCGGTGCCGACGAACAGGACGCAGAGCCAGATCCAGTGCATGACGATGGCCATCACCAGCACTACCCCGAAGGTCTTGAGGGTGGCGAAGACGGTACCTTCCACCGTCATCTCGACGAAGACGCCGGCGATGTAGAAGGGCAGCAGGGGAATGATCACGCGAGCCAGCAGGCGGTCGATGATGTCACGGCCCTGATCTGCGACCCGGCGCAGGTCGGTGGCCTGGGTGGCGCTGATGCCGATGCCGAACACGAAGGCGGCGGCCAGGGCCGACATCACCCCGAACAGGGGCGGGATCTCGAGGTTGATGTAGGAAGCGAGCTTGGTGGCTGCCTCGGCGGTGGGCTCGGCGGCCGTGGTCAGGTGCGGGATCAGGTGGCTCGCCACGGTGAAGGCGAACAGGCCCGCCAGTATGGTGGAGCAGTAGGAGAGCCCCACCGTCTTGCCCAGCAGCTTGCCGGAGTTCTTCGGCAGGCTGGCGATGCCGCTCATGATGAAGAAGAGGATGATGAGCGGGATGGTGAAGGTGATGAGCTGGCCTATCACCGTCTTGGCGGTGAACAGCACGCGGGCGACCCATTCGGGGGCATAGAGACCGAGCAGCAGGCCGGCGAGGATACCGGCAACCAGATTGAGAACGAGTTTCATGGGGGAATCCAGGTGTTGGTGTCTGATTTGTTATTTAATTTTGATTTTAATGCCGCTTTTTAACACAAACGCCGCATCTTGTCTGCTTTATGGTGGTTAACTCAGGGTTAAATATTGTTAACGGGCTGAATGCCGTGAGGTGTCACTGTCCCCGGGGGCTTTCGCGGATCAGCGCCGCACCAGCAAGGCGTGCAGCCAGGGGCCGTTCACTTCATCTTCCCCCACCCAGCCATGGTGCAGGGTGAAGGGGAGGGGAGCGATCAGGCGTCGCAGCCCCGCCTCGTCGAGCCGGGTCTGCAGGGGATATTCCCCCGACCGTGGTTGCGGTTCGCCCTTCCCGTGGGGGAAGGAGGCGTAGAGGGGGCCCCCGGCCTTGAGCAGGGTGGCCAGATGACCGAGCGCCGGGGCTATCTCGTGTTCGGGCAGACAGGGGAGGGAGCCGCTGGCCCAGATGCCGTCATAGGGAACGACGCTTTGCATCTGCTCGACGCGGCAGACTCGCACCGGCTGACCGCACAGGCGCGAGGCGGCAGCGGCCTGCGCCCGGCTCGCATCGAAGGCGGTCACGGTGAGGCCTTGCTGGCGAAAGAGGCGCAGATCCTCTCCTGCCCCGCAACCGGCCTCCAGCAGATGACGGCCGTTGCCCAGCAGGGCCAGGAAGGGGGCATGGGCGCCTGCCACGAGGGCGGGGCGAGGGGCGGCGTCGTGCGCCGGCGCGGGGGCGTGTGGCAAGGGTGTCGGGCTCATCGTGGTGGGGGGCGTTACTCTAGCAGGTTTGCCCCCGGCTGTTGAGCATTGGCGGGGGCGGCGCGTCTTGCCGACTCAGGGGTGGCGGCGAAGGGTGGGGCTCGCGATGAGGGTGAACAGGGTATCGAGGAGAAAGTCCGACTCCTCCATCAGATCGATGCGATCCGGGAAGTGCAGCCAGTTGATGATGTAGCCGTCCAGAGTGCAGTGGAGCAGGGTGGCGGCGCGGCGCAGATCCAGCCCCTCGGGCAGTTGGCCACGACGCACGGCATTGGCCAGGGTGATCTCCAGATCCCGGAAAAAATTCATGGATTGCAGGTGCATGTGCTCGCGCATGACGGCGGCCTCTCCCTCCATGGATTCCAGATTGAACATGATGGTGAACATCTGCTGGTGGGCGGGCTCGGTGCTGATCTTGAGCATCACCTCCTTGAGAAAGCTGCGCAGCTTGCCCAGGGGATCCGGCTCCGCCTCGTCGACGCAGGCATCGAGCTGGTGGGAGAGGGGGGCACACAGCTCCTCCCACAGGGTGACGAACAGCTCTTCTTTATTCTTGAAGTGCCAGTAGATGGCGCCCCGGGTGAGGTCCGTCGCCTTGGCGATATCGGTCAGGCTGGTGCGTGCCAGCCCCTGTTGGCAGAAGAGATCCAGGGCCGTGCTCATGATGTTGCAGCGGGTTTGCTGCGCCTCTTCTTTGGTGCGTCTGGCCATTGACTCCGGTCCTGTTTAAAAGTGAAAAAAGTTTCTTACATACATTCGTGAATGTATGTATATTGCCTCATCTTCGCCGTTTTACCAACAGGGGCCTTATAAACCCTGTGGTTTTGTCACTTCTTTTTGATTGAAACTGAGGTTCAGAGACTTGATGCATAAACATATTCTCGCACGTTCGGTCGGCCTTGCCTTGCTGGCAAGCGGCCTGCTGGCTGGCTGTGGTGACAAGGACGGGGCCCAGCAGGCCATGGGGGAGATGCCTCCCGCCGCCGTGGACGTGGTCACCCTCCATACGGCCCCCCTGCAACTGTTGTCCGAGCTCACCGGCCGCACCGCCCCCCTGCGGGTGGCCGAGGTGCGTCCCCAGGTGAACGGCATCATCCTCAAGCGCCTGTTCACCGAGGGGAGCGACGTCAAGGCCGGTCAACTGCTCTATCAGATTGATCCCGCCGTCTATCAGGCCGAAGTGGCTTCCGCCAAGGCCAACCTCGCCAAGGCCGAGGCCAACGAGCGCAGCGCCCGCCTCAAGGCCCAGCGCTACGCCGAGCTGGTGAAGGTGAAAGCCATCAGCAGCCAGGAGTATGACGACGCCGACGCGGCCTGGAAACAGCAGCTGGCCGAGATCGGGGCCGCCAAGGCCGCATTGCAGACCGCCAACATCAACCTGGCTTACACCCGCATCACGGCCCCCATCAGCGGCCGCATCGGCAAGTCGGCGGTGACCGAGGGTGCCCTGGTGACCGCCCAGCAGGCGGACAGCCTCACCTCCATCTCCCAGCTCGATCCCATGTACGTGGACGTGCGCCAGTCCACCGCCGACCTGCTGCGCCTCAAGCGCCTGGTGGCCGAGGGCAAGCTGACCCAGGGGGAGAAGGACGGGGCCGGTGTCAGCTTCCAGCTGGAAGATGGCAGCCAGTATGGCGAGAAAGGGGCCCTCCAGTTCTCCGACGTGACCGTGGACGAGGCGACCGGCATGGTGACCCTGCGGGTGATCGTGCCCAACCCGGATCAACTGCTGCTGCCCGGCATGTTCATGCGTGCTACCTTGCAGGAGGGCGAGCGCCCGCAAGGCCTGCTGGTGCCCCAGACTGCCGTGACCCGTACCCCCAAGGGCGGTGCCACCGTCATGGTGGTGACGGCGGACAACAAGGTGGAACTGCGTGAAGTGCAGGTCGGCCGCATGTCCGGCGACAGCTGGGTGGTGGAGTCCGGTCTCAAGGCTGGCGAGAAGGTGATCGTCGCCGGTCTGCAGAAAGTCAAACCCGGGGTCGTGGTGGCGCCCACTGAACGTGCCGGCAACAGCGCACAACAGACCCCGGCAACCAAGCAGTAGGATGGAGTAGTCGCCTCATGGCACGTTTTTTCATAGATAGACCCATTTTCGCCTGGGTGATCGCCCTGGTGATCATGCTGGCCGGGGCCATGGCCATCATCGGCCTGCCGGTGGCCCAGTACCCGACCATCGCCCCGCCGGCGGTTGGCATCTCCGCCAGCTACCCGGGGGCCTCCGCCAAGACGGTGGAAGACTCGGTGACCCAGATCATCGAGCAGAACATGACCGGGCTGGATCACCTGCTCTACATGTCGGCGCAATCGGACTCGTCAGGGAACGTCAGCGTGACCCTCACCTTCAAGCCGGGTACGGATCCCGACATCGCCCAGGTGCAGGTGCAAAACAAGCTGCAACAGGCCATGTCGCTCCTGCCCCAAGAGGTGCAGCAACAGGGCGTGCGGGTACAGAAGACCTCCAGCAGCTTCCTGATGGTGGCCGCCTTCATCTCCACCGATGGCGCCATGACCAACGATGACCTGGCGGACTATGTGGTAGCCAACATCAAGGAGCCCCTGAGCCGTCTGGACGGGGTCGGTGACATCACCTTGTTCGGCAGCCAGTACTCCATGCGCGTCTGGCTGGATCCGCACAAGCTCAACCGGGTGCAGATGACCCCGGCCGACATTCAGGCCGCCATCAAGGCCCAGAATGCCCAGGTTGCCTTCGGCAAGCTGGGGGGGACCCCTGCGGTGAGCGATCAGCAATTTACCGCCACCATCATGGGCCAGACCCGGCTCTCCACCGTGGAGGAGTTCAACAACATCCTGCTGCGGGTGAACCAGGATGGCTCCAAGGTCCAGCTCAAGGACGTGGCCCGGGTCGAACTTGCCGGTGAAAACTACGACGCGACCGCGCTCTACAACGGCCAGGCCACCGCCGCCGTCGCCATCAAGCTGGCGACCGGTGCCAACGCCCTGGACACCGCCGAGCACGTGCGGACCAAGCTGGGTGAACTCTCCGAGTACTTCCCGGCCAACATGGAGATCGTCTATCCCTACGACACCACGCCGTTCGTGAAGATCTCCATCAAGGAGGTGGTGCAGACCCTGATCGAGGCGATCTTCCTGGTGTTCTGCGTCATGTATCTGTTCTTGCAGAACTTCCGGGCAACCCTGATTCCGACCATCGCGGTGCCCGTGGTCCTGCTCGGCACCTTCGGGGTGATGGCGGCCTTCGGCTTCTCCATCAACACCCTGACCATGTTCGGTCTGGTGCTCGCCATCGGCCTCTTGGTGGATGACGCCATCGTGGTGGTGGAGAACGTGGAGCGTCTGATGAGCGAGGAGGATCTCTCCCCCCTCGAGGCGACCCGCAAGTCCATGACCCAGATCACCGGCGCCCTGGTGGGCATCGCCCTGGTGCTGTCGGCGGTGTTCGTGCCCATGGCCTTCTTCGGTGGCTCTACCGGTGCGATCTATCGCCAGTTCTCCCTCACCATCGTCTCGGCCATGGTGCTCTCGGTGCTGGTGGCCTTGATCCTGACACCGGCGCTCTGCGCCACCCTGCTCAAACCCATGAAGCACGGTGAATTCGGCGCCCAGCGCGGCTTCTTCGGCTGGTTCAACCGCTTCTTCGACACCAACGCCAACCGTTACCAGAACGGCGTGCGCAAGGTGATCAAGCAGGGCACCCGCTACGGCATCATCTATCTGGCCATGCTGGCGGTGCTGGCGGTGCTCTTCATGCGCATGCCCACCTCCTTCCTGCCGGAAGAGGATCAGGGGGTCATCATGTCCATGGTGCAGCTCCCGGTGGGGGCGACCAAGGAGCGGACCGAGGTGGTGCTCGGGGAGATGCGCGACTACTTCCTCGAGAACGAGAAGGAGAACGTGGACTCCGTGCTGACGGTGGCGGGCTTCAGTTTCGCCGGTAGCGGTCAGAACAGCGGCATGGCCTTCATCAAGCTCAAGGACTGGAGTGAGCGCAAGGGAGAAGAGCGCAGCGCCAATGCCATCATCGGCCGCGCCATGGGGTTCCTGTTCAGCATCAAGGAAGCCCAGGTCTTCGCCTTCAACCTGCCCCCCATTCCGGAACTCGGCACGGCCACCGGCTTCGACTTCTTCCTGCAGGACCGCGGCGGTCTGGGTCATGAGAAGCTGATGCAGGCGCGCAACCAGTTGCTCGGCATGGCGTCGCAGGATCCCAACCTGGTGCGGGTACGCCCGAACGGGATGGAAGACACGCCCCAGCTCGACATCAAGATCGATTACGAGAAGGCGCTGGCCCAGGGGCTCTCCATCACCGACATCAACAACACCCTGTCTGCGGCCTGGGGCTCCTCTTATGTGAACGACTTCGTCGACAGAGGCCGGGTCAAGAAGGTCTATCTGCAGGCGGATGCCCCTTTCCGGATGAACCCGGAAGATCTGAAGCTGTGGTACGTGCGCAACAGCGCGGGCCAGATGGTGCCCTTCTCCGCCTTTGCCAGCACGGAGTGGAGCTTCGGCTCGCCCCGTCTTGAGCGCTACAACGGTGTCTCCGCCATGGAGATCGTCGGTGAGGCGGCCCCGGGCAAGAGTACGGGTGATGCCATGGCTGCCATCGAGGAGATGGTGAAACAGTTGCCGGAAGGGATCGGTATCGAGTGGACCGGCCTCTCCTTCCAGGAGCGTCAGGCAGGCTCCCAGGCGCCGGCCCTGTACGCCATCTCGCTCCTGGTGGTCTTCCTCTGTCTGGCGGCCCTCTACGAGAGCTGGAGCATTCCGTTCTCGGTCATGCTGGTGGTGCCGCTCGGGGTGCTGGGGGCCATTTTGGCCGCGACCCTGCGCGGGCTTGAGAATGACGTCTACTTCCAGGTGGGCCTGCTCACCACGATCGGGCTGTCGGCCAAGAACGCCATCCTCATCGTCGAGTTCGCCAAGGAGCTGCACGACAAGGGGATGAGGCTCGGGGATGCGGTGGTGGAGGCCTCGCGTCAGCGCCTGCGCCCCATCCTGATGACCTCGCTCGCCTTCATCCTGGGGGTATTGCCCCTGGTGATCAGTACCGGGGCGGGCGCCAGCAGCCGAAACGCCATCGGGACCGGCGTGATGGGGGGGATGATCAGTGCCACCGTGCTCGCCATCTTCTTCGTGCCGCTGTTCTTCGTGCTGGTGATGCGCTATTTCACCGAACGCAAGCATGCCGGGGAAGAGAGTGTCCACACCAAGGAGATCAACCATGACTAAGACCCTGATCGCCCTTGGTGTGACCCTGATGCTGGGGGGCTGCTCCATGGCCCCCGACTACCAGCGCCCCGAGCTGCCCCAAGGTGCCTCCTGGCAAGCTGACCTGGCCGCCAAGGGGGAACTTGCCCCCTGGCGCCAGCAGTTCCAGGACCCGGCCCTGCAGACGCTGATCGGCACCGCCCTTGAGAGCAACCGGGATCTGCGCCTGGCAGCCCTCAACGTCGAGGCCTACGAGGCGAAATACCGTATCCAGCGGGCGGCCCAGTTGCCGACCCTGGCCGCCAGTGGCAGCGGTACCCGCCAGCAGGGATCCGATGATCTCAGTAGTACGGGGCAGGGCACCATCAGCAGCCAGTACGGCGCCAACATCGGCATCACCGCCTATGAGCTGGATCTGTTTGGCCGGATCCAGAGCCTGAAAGATCAGGCCCTTGAGACCTATCTGGCGCAAATCGAGACCCAGCGCAGCACCCAGATTGCGCTGGTGGCCTCGGTGGCCAATGCCTACTTCACCCTGCTGGCGGATCAGGAGTTGCTGGCCCTGAGCCAGGCGACCCTCGCCACCGAGCAGGAGAGCTATGCCCTGACCGAGCACAAATACCGCTTGGGCGCCGCCTCCGAGATGGAGCTGGCCCAGGGGCGCACGGCACTGGAAAACGCCAAGGTCAGCCAGGCGCAATACCAGCGTCTGGTGAAGCAGGACAGAAACGGTCTGGCCCTGCTGCTTGGCACAGATATCCCGGTGCTGGCGGCACAACCGGCCACCCTGGCCGAGGTGAAACTGGCGCCGATCCCGGTGGGAGCGCCCTCCAGCCTGTTGCAGCAACGCCCGGACATCCTGGCGGCGGAGCACAACCTGAAGGCGGCCAACGCCAACATAGGGGCGGCCCGCGCCGCCTTCTTCCCGACCATCTCGCTCACCGCGACGGCGGGCACCGCCAGCAACCAGCTGAGTGGTCTGTTTGACGGCGGCACCGGCACCTGGACCTTCATGCCCCAGATCAATCTGCCCATCTTCGATGGCGGCAAGCGCGTTGCGGATCTGGACGTGGCCGAGGTGGGGACCAGGCAGGCGGTGGCGAGCTACGAGAAGAGCATCCAGACCGCCTTCAAGGAGGTCGCGGACACCCTCGGTGCCCAGGCGGACTACGCGCAGCAGCTGCAGGCGCAACAGGCGCTGGTGGATGCCAACCAGACTTACTTCAGGCTGGCGGAGGTGCGTTACGAGCAAGGGGTGGACAGCTACCTGACCCGCCTCGATGCCCAGCGCTCCCTGTTCAGCGCCAAGCAGGGGCTCATCAGCACCCGGCTCGCCCAGCTGAGTAACCAGGTCGCCCTCTACAAGGCCGTCGGTGGCGGCTGGCAGGCGCCGAAGGACGCAGAGCCGGCATCAGACAAACAGGGTTGACCCCTTGGGGTTGACGTAAAAAGCATCAGGGGCGAACCACTAGGTTCGCCCCGTTTTTTTATCTGTCATGTCGAGAAGCCAAATCGAGGCAGGTGACAACGGCGCTCCCTGCCCGGGGCAGGGCGCGGGCAGGAGGAGCCCCACGCTCATGGGCGCCGCCCTCGGCAACCATCATGACCTGCCTGGAGGTGACCACCTCATCGCCGTCATCCGTTGCACCGGACCCAGGAGATGCCATTTATCGCATAAGCTGAGCAGTAATTATTCTTTCAAAGAATAAATGGTCGACTCTTATAGTCAGTCACTCGCCCCTCATTCCAAGGATGTGAAATGAAACGACTCGTGCCGGCCACCCTGCTTGTTGCAGGACTGGCTCTCGCCCCGCTGGCCCAGGCGACCACCCTGCTCAACGCCTCCTATGACGTGATGCGCGATTTTTACAAGGAGTACAACGAAGCCTTCCTGAAGCACTGGCAGGCCGAAGGCGGGGAGCCACTGCAGATCAACATGTCCCACGGCGGATCGAGCAAGCAGGCGCGCGCCGTCATCGACGGCCTGCCCGCCGATGTCATCACCATGAACATGGCCACCGACATCAACGCCCTCGCCGAGCATGGGGGCCTGGTGCCCAAGGGGTGGGCGGATCGCCTGCCGGATCACAGCGCCCCCTTCACCTCGGCCACCGTGTTCATCGTGCGAAAGGGCAACCTTAAGGGGTTGAAGGATTGGCCTGATCTGCTCAAGGAGGGGGTACAGGTCATCGTGCCCAACCCCAAGACCTCGGGGAACGGCCGCTACACCTATCTGTCTGCCTGGGGGTATGTGCTGGAGCAGGGGGGCGATGAAGATGCGGCCAGGGCATTTGTCGGCAAGCTGTTCAAGCAGGTTCCCGTGCTCGACACCGGCGGCCGCGCTGCCACCACCACCTTCATCCAGAACCGCATAGGGGACGTGCTGGTCACGTTCGAAAACGAAGCCGAGATGATTGCCCGGGAGTTCGGTCGTGGCAGCTTCGAGGTGGTCTATCCGAGCGTCACCGCCGTGGCCGAGCTGCCGGTGTCAGTGGTGGACAAGGTGGTCGACAAGCAGGGTACCCGCAAGGAGGCCGAAGCCTATCTGGCCTATCTCTGGTCTGACGAAGGCCAACGCATTGCTGCCA
Organism: Aeromonas sp. PrichA-15; assembly: GCF_017939245.1. Classification (NCBI taxonomy): domain Bacteria; kingdom Pseudomonadati; phylum Pseudomonadota; class Gammaproteobacteria; order Aeromonadales; family Aeromonadaceae; genus Aeromonas; species Aeromonas sp. PrichA-15. The sequence goes on from NZ_JAGKRH010000107.1 coordinate 33,740, forward strand.
GCAACTATCTACGCCCGCGCAACCCGGCGATCCTCGCCGAGTTCGCAGACCGTTTCCCGAACGCCACCTTCCTCGACGTGGTGAAGGCCTTTGGCGAGTGGCCTGTGATCCAGCGCACTCACTTCAAGGAGGGCGGGGTGTTCGACCAGATCTATGCCCAGCGCTGAGGGGCCCCGGGATAACGATGCTCACCCAGGTGCAGCCGGGGCGTGGCTGCCTGGCTGCCCTCTCTGATGGTGGGGCCAGGTTGGTGCGTCAGGCTCTGAAAGATGAACAGGACCGTCGCGGATGGCGGTGTCCTGGAAGGGGAGGGTGTTCTGGCACAGTCACACCGGCGTCTTGGCCAGAGACCCGGGACAAAAAGCACGAAGGGTTGGCCTCGCACTGAGGCCAACCCTTCGTCTGTCTGGTGCCGGTAATAGGAGTCGAACCTACGACCTTCGCATTACGAATGCGCTGCTCTACCAACTGAGCTATACCGGCGGCTTGATGTTCAGAGTCGTGAAAAAAGCCGGACAAGTCAATTGAGCCAACTCGATTTTATGAGTTGGCTCATGATGTTAAGGCATATCAGAGGTCAACGAACTCCGGGATGTGAGCACGGCCGCGGCTCTCGAGAAAATCGAGCAGTGCGCGGGGGGAGCGGGCCAGGATCCGCTCATGTGGGAAGTTGGCTTCGGTGACCAGCCGATGGCAGTGATCAAAGTCGCCGAGGCTGAAAGCCACGTGGGAGTCGGAGCCGAAAGTGAGGTAGGCACCCAGATCGCGCGCTGCCTCGACGATGGCGCGGCAGTTGCTTTCGCTGCCTGCACGGGAGTGACTGAACGAGGAGTTGTTAACCTCCAGCGCCACTCGATACTCTGCCGCTGCCTTGACCACCGCCTGGATATCGATGGGGAAGGCGGGGTTGCCGGGGTGGCTTATCATGTCGACCCGACCACTTCGAATGGCGTTGATCATGGCCTGGGTATGGGTCGCCTGATCGCAGGGGGGAAACACCGGTTCGTGAAAGCCCGCCATGATCATGTCGAGCCGCGATTCGTAGCGCTCGGGGAAGTCTATTTCACCGTCGATGTTCTTGATGTTGGCTTCGATGCCGCGCAGGATGCCGACCCCGTCCACGACCCTGGGCAACACGTGCAGATTGACGAAATGCCAGTAATGCGGGGCATCTGCCATGTCCGGGCCATGGTCCGTGGTGGCGAACAGCTTGATCCCCTTGGCTTTGGCGATGGGCAGGTAATCGTGAATGGTGCTGTAGGCGTGGGTGCTGGCGACGGTGTGCGTGTGGGTATCGACCGTATACTTCATCTTCTCTCCCCTCTGGCATGAGGCGACAGCATAGCAAGATTGGCGAAGCCGGGCCATGTGGCTGGTTGCCATACTTTGTCACAATTTGGGTCTGTGCTGACAAAGTCTGATGACGTTTCACTGCGAGGATGGCGACATCGATGCAAGCCTGAACACCCATCGATGGGTCGACACTGGATGGTCAGACCCGTTTTCCCCGCCGTCGCCCCTGCGACGGTTTTTTTTGGTTCTCTTTTAGCGCATCGGGTGACGGCAGGGCAAAAAAATGCCCAACTAGCATGACGCAGGTTGGGCGAGACTTAATGTTTAATTGCAGTGGCATAGATATAGAGTGCCGTCTCGCCGCGAAGTTCCCGCCATCTTCCCTCTTTTTTGATTAAAAACATTTAGCCAACACTTGTTCACATTCTCTTGACATGGGTGGGCGTGAAACGTACTTTTTAAACATTCGTTTAAGTGAGGTGTCCAGTGAGTAAAATCGATACCAAGAACCGTATTCTCGATGCCGCCGAGGTGCTGTTTGCCGAGCGGGGGTTCGCCGATACCTCGTTGCGTCTGATCACCAGCGAGGCCGATGTGAACCTGGCTTCGGTCAATTATCACTTCGGCTCCAAGAAGGAGCTTATCCAGGCGGTGCTCGACCGTTATCTGAGCCTCTTCATGCCGGCACTGGACGGGCGGTTGCAGACGTTGATGGCGCAGGATCAGCTGACCCTGTTGCAGGTGTTCGAGAGCTTTGTCGAACCTCTGATGAAACTGTCGGCCGTCAGGGCGAATGGTCCGGCGCTCTTCATGCAGTTGCTGGGGCGCGGCTATATCGACAGTCAGGGCCACCTGCGCCGCTTTATTACCACCCATTATGGGGCGACCCTGCACGGGATCACCCAGGCCATCTCCAAGGCCAATCCGGATTTGTCGCCAGCGGATCTCTTCTGGCGCCTGCACTTCACCCTGGGCACAGTCGTCTTCACCATGGCCTCTGCGGATGCCCTGCGTGACATCGCCCAGGCCGATTTTGGCCAGCAGCTCGATGTGGAAGGGCTGGTGCGCAACGTCATTCCTTATCTGGCGTCCGGTGTCGGGGCGCCCGTGGAGTCGACCAGGCTCTCCCTGGCCGTGTAACACCTAACAATAATCAACGGAAACAGTGAAATAGAAGGAACTTCGGTATGATCACATTGCTTGTCCTGCTGGTGCTGGCGATAGCCGTGGTGCTCGGTGTCCCCGCCATCCGTAAAAAGGTGGTGACCCGCCCCGTGTTCGGCATCTTCAAGAAGATACTGCCGCCCCTGTCGGCCACCGAGCGGGAGGCCATGGAGGCCGGCTCCGTCTGGTGGGACGGGGAGCTGTTTCGCGGCAACCCGGACTGGAAGAAACTGCACGGCTACGGCAAGGCCGAGCTGAGCGCAGAAGAGCAGGCCTTTATCGACAACCAGGTCGAAACCCTGCTCGCCATGGTGGACGACTTCAAGATCGTCAACGAGACCAAGGACCTGCCGGAGCCGGTGTGGGACTATCTGAAGAAAGAAGGCTTCTTCTCCCTGATCATCCCGAAATCCTACGGCGGCCGCGAGTTCTCGGCGATTGCCAACTCCACCATCGTCACCCGTATCGCCACCAAGAGCCTGAGCGTCGCGGTCACCGTCATGGTGCCCAACTCCCTCGGCCCGGGCGAGCTGCTGATGCATTACGGCACCCAGGCCCAGAAAGATTTCTGGCTGCCGGGGCTGGCCAACGGCAAGGAGGTGCCCTGCTTCGCCCTGACCGGGCCGGAAGCGGGCTCCGATGCGGGCGCCATCCCGGACAAGGGGATCGTCTGCAAGGGGGTGCACAAGGGGGAAGAGGTGCTGGGTATTCGCCTGAACTGGAACAAGCGCTACATCACCCTGGCGCCGCGCGCCACCGTGCTGGGGCTGGCGTTCAAGCTCTATGACCCGGAAAAACTGCTGGGTGACAAGGAAGAGATCGGCATCACCTGCGCGCTGATCCCGACCAGTCACCCAGGCGTGCGCGTCGGCGATCGCCACTACCCCATGGGGCTGGCGTTCCTGAACGGCCCGACCTTCGGCAAGGATGTGTTCATTCCGCTCGACTGGATCATCGGTGGCCCGGATTACGCCGGCCGTGGCTGGCGCATGCTGGTGGAGTGCCTCTCCGCCGGTCGCGGCATCTCGCTGCCTGCTCTGGGTACCGCCTGTGGTCACATGGCGAGCCGCACCGTGGGCGCCTACTCCTACGTGCGCAAGCAGTTCGGCATGTCCATCGGCAAGTTTGAAGGGGTGCAGGAAGCGCTGGCCCGCATTGGCGGCCTCACCTATCAGCTCGAAGGCGCTCGTCGCATGACCGCAGGTTCCCTGGATTTGGGTCAGGCACCGGCCATCGTCACCGCGATTTCCAAGTACCACATGACCGAGATGGCCCGCCAGGTGATGGATGACTCCATGGACATCCATGCCGGTCGCGCCATCCAGCTGGGCCCGAAAAACTACACCGGCTACGCCTACATGGGCATTCCGGTGGCCATCACGGTGGAAGGGGCCAACATCCTGACCCGCAACCTGATGATCTTCGGGCAAGGGGCCACCCGCTGCCATCCGTATGTGTTTGCCGAGCTGGAAGCGGCGGCCGACACCGATGTGGAGCGCGGTCTCGAGAAGTTTGACGCCCTACTGATGAAGCACATCGCCTTCGGTACCGGCAACTTCTTCGGTGCCCTGTTCCAGGGGCTGACCCTGGGTCAGTTCAACAGTGCCCCGGTGGCCGGCGAAACCGCCCGCTACTACAAGCAACTCTCCCGCATGAGCAAGGGGCTGGCCCTGTGCGCCGACGTCTCCATGCTGATGCTGGGTGGCGATCTCAAGCGCAAGGAGATGATCTCCGCCCGTCTGGGTGATGTGCTGAGCCACCTCTACCTGGCCTCCGCCACCCTCAAGCATTACGAGGATCAGGGCCGCATGGTCTCTGACCTGCCGTTCGTGCAGTATGCGGTGGAGCGCAACCTCTACCTGATTGGCAAGGCGTTCGAGGGCTTCTTCCAGAACTTCCCGAACAAGGTGGTGGGTGCCGTACTCAAGCGGGTGGTGTTCCCGTTCGGCGTTGGTTACAAGATGCCGGCGGACGATCGCTGCCATGCCATCTGTCTGGCCATGATGACGCCGGGCGAGTTCCGGGATCGTCTGACCGCGCTCTGTTATGTGGGCAAGGACGAGGCGGATCCGGTGGGGCTGATGGAGCGTGCCTTCCAGGCCATGGTCTCGGTGCAGCCCATCGAGAAGAAGCTGGTGCAGGCCCAGAAAGAGGGCAGACTGCCCCGCAAGCTGGCGCTGCCTGAGCTGGTGGCTGCCGCCCTGTCCCAGTCCATCCTCGGCAAGGAGGAGGCGGACAAGCTGCTGGCCGCCGATGCCTTGCGCTACGAGGCGATCCAGGTGGACAACTTCGCTCCTGGCGAGCTGGAAGGATTGTCTCAACCGAACCCGGTCGAGCATGCAGCCTGACCCCGAGCGTAAACCGACAACCGGCCCTAGTGGCCGGTTTTTTGTTGTTTAACCAGGCATTTACAAGGTCGATTAATTCCAGTTTAATGCAATGGCCCCCACCCTTGGGGCAGGAAGCAAGGCCATCGGAATGGCCGATAACAACAACTCAGGAAGAGTGAATGAACCTCGCCAAAACGGCGATCGAACGCCCCATCTGGGTGGCGGTCTCGGTCGTGCTGATTTTTTTGCTGGGCCTGCTCAGCATCCGTGGACTGCCCGTCCAGCTGTTTCCCGACATAGACCGTCCTCACCTCAACATCACGGTGGACTGGCGTTCGGCCTCGCCCCAGGAGATGGAGTCGGAGATAACCGATCCCATCGAGCAGGAGATGCAGGGGGTACAGGGGCTCAAGAGCCTCAGCAGCAACAGCTACCCCGGCTTCACCGAAATCGACATGGAGTTTGCCCTCTGCACCGACATGCAGCGGGCCCAGCTTGACGTCATCTCCCGCCTGAACCGGGTCTCGGGGCTGCCGGACAACATCGGCGGTCCTTACGTCAACAACTACAGCAGCAACGACACCCTGACCTTCTTCTTCATCCAGCAACTGCCCGGCGCCAAGGGGGAGATAGACGATCACCAGGCGCTGATCGAGGCGAGGGTCAAGCCCGAGCTGGAGCGGATCCCCGGGGTGTCCACGGTCGACATCGAGGGGATCAACGAGCGCCAGATCCAGATCCGTTTCGACCCTTACCGCGCCGCCGAGCTGGGGGTGGAGATCCCAGTGCTTGCCAGCCGGGCAACGACGGGCTGGGATGTGTCGGCCGGCACCCTCGACATCGGACGCTGGGAGTACAAGCTGCGCTTTGCCGGTCGCTATGACGTGGCGGCCCTGGGGGACAAGGTGGTGGACTGGCGTGACGGCCTGCCCATCTATCTGCGGGACGTTGCCGAGATCAGAGTGGCCCGGGAGGAGAACCCGGTGTTGCGCATCCAGAACGGCAACACCGCCATCGCGGCGCAGATCTTCAAGGAGAGCGGTGCCAATGCCCTGGCGGCGCTCGAGGGGATCAAGGCCAAGGTCGGGGAGCTCAACCGGGAGGTGCTGGAGCCGGTTGGCCTGCACATGGAGCAGTCGTTTGACGCTTCCCTCTACATCAACCGGGCGGTGAGCATGGTGACCGCCAACCTGGGGCTAGGAGTGCTGCTCTCCTGCGCCATCCTCTGGGTCTTTCTGCGCCAGCTCAAGGCGACCCTGATGATCGCGATCGCCATTCCCATCAGCATCATGCTCACCTTCTGCCTGCTCAAGGTGATGGGGCGGACCCTCAATATCATCTCCCTGGCGGGCATTGCGTTTGCGGTCGGCATGGTGCTCGACGCCGCCATCGTTGTGCTGGAGAGCATCTACCGGCGCCATGAGCGGGGTGACATCAGCAAGGGAGAGGCGGCGCTGGAGGGCACCCGCCGGGTGTGGACCGCTCTGGTGGCGTCCACCCTGACCACGGTCGCCATCTTCCTGCCGGTGCTCCTGCTCAACGATGTGGAAGGGCAGTTGTTTGCCGATCTTGCGCTCACCATCGCCTGCGCGGTGACCGTCTCCATGGTGGTGGCGGTCACGGTGTTGCCTGCGGTGGCGGCGCGCTGGATGGGGCACGAGCGGCTGATTGATCCCTTTGAGCGCCTGTGGTGCCGCGCCACTCGCCATGTGATCCGCTGGACTGCCACCGCCCCCAGGCGCTGGGCCATCATCGTCCTGATGATGACGGGGCCTGTGCTGGCGAGCTGGCTGCTGCTGCCCAAGATGAACTACCTGCCGGATGTGAAGCGGGACGCCATCGATGTCTGGATGAGTTTCACCCCGGGGGTCAATCTCAAGGCCCAGCGGGAAGAGGTGATCGATACCCTGATTGCTCGCCTCGACCCCTATATGAAAGGGGAGAAGGATCCTGTCCTCAAGAACTACTACATCCTGCGCTACCCGGGCGGTGCCCAGATCGGGGTGCGGCCAAAGGAGGAGAGCCAGATCAAGGTACTGGAGCAGCTTTTGATGAAGCAATTGCTGGTGGGCATTCCCGACACCCGGGTGTTTGGCGGTCAGGGGTCCCTGTTTGGCGGTTTTGACAGTGAAAACAGCATCTCCCTGCTGATCCAGGGAGGTGGGCTGCCCGAACTCTATCAGGCGGCCCGGGAGAGCATGACCATAGTGCAGCGGGACTTGCCCGGCGCCCAGGTCAGGCCAGAACCCGGGCTCGATTTCACCGCTCCCGAGCTTCGGCTGGTGCCCCAGGACAGGCGCCTGGCCGAGGTGGGCTGGGATCGCTCCCCCATGCCCGCAATCATCCAGACCTTTGGCGATGGTCTGCGGGTCGGCGAATATTTCGACGGGGATGAGCGGCTCGACATCCTGCTGATGGGGCAGGCCTCCGCCAACCCGGACGAGCTCAAGGCGGTGCCGCTTGCTACCCCGTCCGGGCGTATCGTTCCCCTTGGGGAACTGCTGCGGGTAGAGCCGCAACTCGGGCCTGAGAGCATCTTCCGATCCGATGGGCGGCGCAGCATCAGCCTGCAGATATCGCCTCCTGCGGGGATGAGCATGGAGCAGGTGCTCGACACCCTGCAGCACAAGAGCTTTGCCGCCATCCGGCCGTTGCTGCCGGCCGGGGGGGAGCTGCGGGTCGCCGGCAATGCCGACAGCCTGCAACAGGCGCTCGGCAACCTCGGCAGCATCTTCCTGTTCGCCGTGATGATACTGCTCATTCTGCTGTGGGGGGTCTTCGCCTCCCTCAAGGATGCCGTGCTGGTGCTGCTCACCTTGCCACTCGCCACCGTAGGCGGCGTGCTGGCGCTGCACCTGAGCGGTCTGGTGGCGCCGCTGCCGATGGACTTGCTCACTATCATCGGCTTCGTCATCCTGCTCGGGTTGGTGGTCAACAACGCCATTCTGCTAGTGCACCAGACCAGGATGGCCGAGCGGGAGGGGATGAGCCGACAGTCGGCAGTCACCGATGCTCTGCAAAGCCGGATGCGTCCCATCGCCATGACCAGCCTCACCAGCATCTTCGGCATGCTGCCCCTGATGCTGAGTCCGAGCGAGGGGAGCGAAATCTACCGGGGGCTGGCCACCGTCATCGTCGGCGGCATGAGTTGCAGCACCCTCTTCACCCTGATCCTGTTGCCCGTCTTCCTGCGGTTGGGGGAGCAGACCGACATACCGCACGCCCTTCGGCAGCGTGCCTGAGCAAGGAGCTCATCGATGACACAAGGTTTCACAAGGATGGTGGTGGGGGCCCTGCTGCTGACTGGCGGGCTGCCTGCGCTTGCACAAAGCAAGATGGTGACGCTGGCGGAGGTGGCCCAGGGAGAGGCGGGGGCCAGCATCTGGGTCAGCGGCACGGTGGCGAGCCGCCAGCAGGCGGCGCTCAGCGCCGAAGTGAGCGGTCGGGTGGAGTGGATAGCCGAGTTTGGCAGCCGGGTGAAGGCGGGGGACGAGTTGTTGCGCCTGGACAGCGCGACCCTGCGCCTCTCGCTGGAGCAGGCGAGGGCGGAACAAGCCAGAGAGGGGAGCAACCTGCGTTACGCTCGCGCCGAGTTCCAGCGCCTGGATCGTTTGCACCAGCAAAAGAGTGCTTCCCAGAGCCAGTATGACAAGGCGCGTTATGACGTGGAGCAGGCTGAGCTGTCCGAGCAGCTTGCGCGGGTGCAGGTGCGCCAGATTGAGGAGCAGCTGCGCAGAAGCCGCATCTTTGCCCCGTTTGACGGGGTGGTGAATGAACACTTCATCCAGCCGGGGGAGCATGTGGATGCGGGCGAACAGGCGCTTGAGCTGGTCAATCCGGACCAGCCGGATATCCGGTTGCGTGCGCCTATTGCCTGGGCCCGGCAACTGGCCACCCAGGCCCGGTTGCGGGTGGAAGGGGAGCAGCTCAGTAGCCACGCCATCTATTACCAGCGGGCGGCGAGCGCCGATCCCAAGTCACGGCTCATCGAGCTGCGCCTCAAGCCGGAAGCGGGCTCGTTCATCATCGGCTCGCCAGTGCGGGTGGCGCTGCCAATGGGAGAGCAGCACACCATGCTGCTGCCACGGGATGCCCTGGTGCTCGGCACCGAGGGAAGCGTGGTCTATCAGGTGGAGCAGAGCGGCGAGGCGCTCACGGTGAACCGGGTGCCGGTCACCGTGCTCTTTGGGGACAGCCGGGAGGTTGCGGTGAGCGGCGCTCTCAAGCAGGGAGACAAGGTGGTGGTGCGCGGCGCCGGCAGCCTGCAGGATGGAGACAAGGTGGAGCTGTTTCGCGGTTGAACCTGGGCAGATCCCATAAAAAAAGGTTCATCGCGGCTTTCCGGGGAAGGCCGCCTTGATTTTCAGAAAAAAGTATTCTGAGTCCCTAAATCCATATGCCATGCGCTTTATCACTTTGATCTTGTTGTTCACCCCTTCCAGCACACTCGTGTGCATCGGG
>NZ_JAGKRH010000108.1:0-1214 GCF_017939245.1 Aeromonas sp. PrichA-15
CGAGCCAGCATGTCGCCAGATGCCTCAACAACATCGTTCAGATCGTTTGCAATAGACATAAAAAATCCGGAACCAGTGATTGGTTCCGGATTGTCCTACAGCAGAAGGATCGGTCAATGGATCCTTAACTGATCAGCATTGCCGCAACTGCGGGGCTTTTTAATGGGTAAAACATGCCCATGGCAGGGATTAGGCGGGGCGCCTGCCCAGCCGCCGCACATCCTGGCGGGCGGCGGCTCCGGCCTGGCTGAGCCAGCGCTGGCGGGCCCCCTCATCCGAGGTGTGGACGGGCCCCAGATGCTGACGGTGGGTCAGCCGGATGCCGCACAGCCCCAGCACCGGCTTGTCCAGGGTGCGATCCAGGGGGGCTCCCTGCCACCAGCGGTAATACCAGGGGGGGCTGTCCATGGTGAGCAGCAGGCGCGCCGTCTTGCCGGCGAGCAACTGCTCCGGGTACGCCTTCCCCGGCTGGTAGCGAAAGGCGAAACCCGGCAGCAGGGTGCGATCCAGCAGCCCCTTGAGCCGGGCTGGCAGGTGGCCCCACCAGACGGGGGCGACGATCACCAGATGGTGGGCCTCCATCAGGCTCTGCTGCACCGCCTGCAGATCGGGCTCGAGGGGTTGCGCCTCGTCATAGCCATGGTGAAGATCCGGCGCGAAAGCGAGCTCCCCCACGTGATGCATGGTGACGCGCGCGCCCCTTTGCTCGGCGCTGCGGGCATACTCTCGGGCGAGGGCGTGGCAGAGGCTGTCGGGTTTGGGGTTGCCGTTGAGAACAAGCAGGTTGGGGGTCATGGTATGGCTCCTTGAAGTGAGCCCCCATTACACCCCTTGTCCCATGGGACAGAGTCAAGCCACCTTTTGCCCCCGATCCGCGGCGGCGGGATGATCCCGCCCGTCGGGGGATTGCCGCGCCGGGGCGCCATAGCGGCAGGGGTGCTGCGCCAGCAGCGTGGCGCACTGGCTCAAGCCCTGATGCTGGCGTTGCAGCCGGGCGACCTCCGCCTCGATCTGCGCCAGCTTGTCCGCGATAAGCTGTTCCACCTTCTGCCAGGGGAAGTGATCTAGGGAAGGTGCGAATAAGCGGGGAAATTCTTCTCGGCTGACTCAGTCATTTCATTTCTTCATGTTTGAGCCGATTTTTTCTCCCGTAAATGCCTTGAATCAGCCTATTTAGACCGTTTCTTCGCCATTTAAGGCGTTATCCCCAGTTT
>NZ_JAGKRH010000109.1:0-1871 GCF_017939245.1 Aeromonas sp. PrichA-15
GGGACTCAAACTTTCCGGGAGGACAGGCGTGAATGAAGTCGAGAGCTTGGTCGATACGCATAAAAAAATCCGAAACCCAACAAGGAGTTTCGGATTCTTACACAGCCTGAGGATCGGTCAATGGATCCTTAACTGATCGGCATTAGAGCCTCGGGGCTCCTTTTTTCAGGGCGGGCACTCCTGGATGGAATAGTGGAAATCGTGCTATGGGGCCATCTCTATCAAACCCAATAAGCTAAATCACCCACAAGGCGCCACTTACACTCAATAAAACGAGCGAGGTGTAAGTGATGAAACGCGCATGGATGGTCGTGATCTGGTGGTTCTGCTCCCTGACGCCAGCCTGGGGGGCCGAATCCGGCAAGCAGGTGGCCCCCGAGGCAGAGACGGAGAAAAGCGCCCTGAGCTTTGAGGGGGACGAGCTTGCCAGACCCAGGCTGGGAGATCTCGACGTCATGCTGGAGCAGCGCACCATCCGAGTGCTCACCACCTACAACAAGACGGGGTTCTTCATCACCAAGGGCGTGCAGCGGGGCGTCACCTACGATGCCTTCATGTAGGTGGAAAAGCGTCTCAACGAACAGTTGCGCAAGCAAAAGGCGATCAAGCGCCACCTCAAGGTGCACTTCGTCTTCATTCCCGTGGCCCGGGAAGCGCTGCTGAGCTCCCTCATCGAGGGCAAAGGCGACATCGCCGCCGCCAATCTCACCATCACGGACAAGCGCAAGAAGCAGGGTATCGCCTTCACCGATCCCCTGCTTGAAAACGTGCGGGAGCTGCTCGTCTCCGGCCCCCTCTCCCCCAAGGTGGAAAGCGCCGCCGATCTCGGGGGCCAGCGCGTCTTCGTGCGCCCCTCCTCCAGCTACTACGAGTAGCCTCATGGCCTACAACCAGGCCCGCAAGTCGGCGGGAGAGCCCCTCATCGACCTCCAACCCGCCTCGGAGGTACTCGAAGATGAAGATCTGGTGGAGATGGTGAACGCAGGCCTGCTCCCCTTCATCGTCATGGACGAGCACAAGGCCCGCTTCTGGCAAAAGATTTTCCCCGGAATCACCATTCACGACGCCCCCGTGTTCCGGGAAGGGGGCGTCATCGCCTGGGCGGTGCGCAAGGAGAGCCCCCAGTTGCTCGCCATGCTCAACGAGCAGATCAAGGCGCTGCGCGGCAAGGCGACGGGGGATGAGATCCTGGCCCGTTATCTCAAGCAGAACAAGTTCGTCAAAAGCGCCGCCGCCGAGGCGGAGCGCAAGAAATTCCTGCAGGTGGTCGAGCTGTTCCGTGAATATGGCGAACGCTATGACATGGACTGGCTGCTGATGGCGGCCCAGGGCTACCAGGAGTCCGCCCTCAACCATCATGCCCGTAGCCATGTGGGCGCCATCGGCATCATGCAGATCATGCCCGCCACCGGCAAGGGGCTGAAGGTCGGCGACATCCGCCAGCTCGAGCCCAATATTCACAGGGGCGTCAAATACATGCGCTGGATGATCGATCACTACTATGCGGACGAGCCCATGACCGCCCTCGACAAGGCCCTCTTCTCGTTCGCCTCCTACAATGCCGGCCCCGCCCGGGTAGCCAGGCTCCGTGCCGAGGCCAGGAAACGGGGGCTGGATCCCAACGTCTGGTTCCACAATGTCGAGTACGTGGCGGCAGAGAAAATCGGCCCCGAGACGGTCACCTATGTGGGCAACATCTACAAGTACTACATCGCCTACAAGCTGGTGTTGACATCCTCCCCCACCTTAGCGCTTCGCGTCACAGGAGGGGGATTCCCATTACTGGGTGATAGCTGCTCGCGCAGTACCGGGTTCCTGCTTCATCGGGCGGCCTGATTGCACCGCGCCTCCACAGGCTAAAACGGCGTGTC
>NZ_JAGKRH010000110.1:0-677 GCF_017939245.1 Aeromonas sp. PrichA-15
CCAAGATCGTCATCGCCAAGCTGGCTGGCCAGTTCCTTGTCGATCTCGGCAATTTGCTGCTCCAGATACTTGAAATGGGCATGCAGCCTCTCCAACATGGTAATCAGTCGCGCTGGTAACTCGTGTTCAGCCATCACAGAAGGCAGGCGCTTGATGGCGGCATGACCGACGGGCAGACTGATGCCAAATTCGAGTAAAAAGCCGTGTATCTGGTTCGATGCCTTAACCCGATCGCGCACAAACGATTCGCGCACACGATGCAGTGCTCCCAACGTTTGCTGGCTTTCGGTCTTGGGCGTTACAAACCGCATGGAGGGACGGCAGGCGGCCTCGCAAATAGCTTCAGCATCGATGAAGTCGTTCTTGTTGCTCTTGACGAATGGGCGCACGAATTGAGGCGAAATGAGCTTACTCTCATGCCCAAATTCAGCCAGCCGACGAGCCATGTAATGGGCTCCGGCACATGCCTCCATGACGATGGTGCATACAGGAAAAGTTGCGAGGGATTCGATGAGCTTTGTCCGGTTGAACTTCTTGCGAAGAAGAGCCTTGCCGAACCGGTCTTGACAGTGAATGTGAAAAGAGTGTTTACCGAGATCAATACCAATAAGCGCAACGTTTTCCATGATGGCCTCTCCTGAAAGAAAAACACCCTGTCAGCGTACCGCTCACAGGGT
>NZ_JAGKRH010000111.1:0-6108 GCF_017939245.1 Aeromonas sp. PrichA-15
AGGTGACAGCAGGTCAGACAGGGACTCAAACTTTCCGGGAGGACAGGCGTGAATGAAGTCGAGAGCTTGGTCGATACGCATAAAAAAATCCGAAACCCAACAAGGAGTTTCGGATTCTTACACAGCCTGAGGATCGGTCAATGGATTCTTAACTGATCGGCATTACGCCTCTGGCGCCTTTTTTCATGTCGCCAAGCCTGCCTCAGGCCACCGGCGTGAAGCGGCTCACCACCTGTCCCTGATGTTCAATCCACTCCATGAACATGGCGACGGGGCGGGCATAGACCTGACCATCCTGTTCGGATTGATAGATCACCAGCTGCTCCTGGGTTTCGGTGTGCAAGGCCAGGGCCAGAACCTGGTAATAGCCCCCCTTGAAATGGCGGTAGCGACCGGTGGCGGGTGCCTGCATGAGTGAACCTCGAGAGCGGAAAGATGAGCCCCCGTGCCTGCGTGCTCCCCTGGCAGACCGACGGGTCGGGGCTTTTTTACCCCAGCCAATCGTGCCAGATGGGGGAGATATTTCAATACACTCATGTTGCTTTATGAATCTGCCCCTCATCTTTCACTGATCTACCAAAGAGAGGCAAACGATCATGCTGAATTTAACATTTCAACAACCCTGTTTCAGGGGTAAATATCAGGGATTTATTCCATAAATTAGATTGTTCTAGCATTCAATTCTGTGAAGAATAGGGGCAGAGAAATTTGATACTAAAAACAGCTTTTCTGCCAACGCGCCCCACGGGGAAGGAATCACGCTCACCATGTTCACTATCGACAAGTCGCACAAGCTCGACGATGTCTGCTATGACATCCGCGGCCCGGTGCACAAAGAAGCTCGCCGTCTCGAAGACGAAGGTCACCGCATCATCAAGCTCAACATCGGCAATCCGGCCCCGTTTGGCTTCGAAGCACCGGAGGAGATCATCAAGGATGTGATCCTCAATATGCCCCAGAGCCAGGGCTACTGCGACTCCAAGGGGCTGTTCTCGGCCCGCAAGGCGGTGATGCAGTACTACCAGCAAAAAGGGATGCGCAAGGTCGACATCGACGACATCTACATCGGCAACGGTGCGAGCGAGCTCATCGTGATGGCGATGCAGGCGCTGCTCAACAACGGCGACGAGATGCTGGTGCCCTCCCCCGACTACCCGCTCTGGACCGCGGCCGTCACCCTCTCCGGCGGCCATGCGGTGCACTACCGCTGTGACGAAGGGGCTGACTGGTATCCGGATCTCGACGACATCCGCGCCCGCATCACCCCGCGCACCCGCGGCCTGGTGCTGATCAACCCCAACAACCCGACCGGCGCCGTCTACGGCAGCGAATTTTTGCTTGAAGTGATCGAGATCGCCCGTCAGCACAACCTCATCATCTTCGCCGACGAAATTTACGACAAGATCCTCTACGACGACATCTCCCACACCAGCGTCTGCACCCTGTGCGACGACGTCATGGTGGTGACCTTCAACGGCCTCTCCAAGGCCTACCGCGCCTGCGGCTTCCGCCAGGGCTGGATGGTCATCACCGGTCCCAAGGGTCGTGCCAAGGGCTACATCGAGGGACTGGAGATGCTGGCCTCCATGCGGCTGTGTGCCAACGTGCCCATGCAGCACGCCATCCAGACCGCCCTTGGGGGCTACCAGAGCATCAACGAACTGATCCTGCCGGGGGGTCGCCTGCGTCGCCAGCGGGACAAGGCCTGGGAGCTTTTGAACGAGATCCCCGGGGTCTCCTGCGTCAAACCCAAGGGGGCGCTCTACATGTTCCCGCGCCTCGACCCCAAGGTGTATGACATCCGCGATGACCAGAAGATGGTGTTCGACCTGCTGCAGCAGGAGAAGCTCCTGCTGGTGCAAGGCACCGGCTTCAACTGGCCGGCACCGGATCACTTCCGCCTGGTGTTCCTGCCCCGGGAAGAGGAGCTGGAAGAGGCTATCGGTCGCCTCGCCCGCTTCCTCAAGGGCTACAAGCAGTAAGCAAGACTCATGAAAAAGGCTCCCGCGGGAGCCTTTTTGTTGTCTGTCGTTTTCTATCCGCGCCATCAGCCGTGGAGCAGGGCCCCGGCCACCAGCACCACCATGGTGATCAGAGCCACCCCGATGATGAAGGGCAGCACCCAGCGCACGAAGCGATCGTAGGGGATCCTGGCGAGCGCCAGCCCCGCCACCAGGTGGGCGGCGGTGGGGGCAAACAGGTTGATCCAGCCGGAGGCGGACTGATAGGCGGTGATCACCAGATCCCGGGAGATGCCGGAGAAGTCCGCCAGCGGTCCCATCAGCGGCATGGAGACGGTCGCGAGCCCCGAGGTGGAGGGAATGAAGAAGCTCAGGATGATGTGCACCAGATAGGCCATCAGGATGAAGACCGACGACGACAGTCCGCTCACCAGCCCCTCGGCCCAATGCAGTATGGTGTCGATGATGACGCCGTGCTCCATCACCACATAGATGCCGCGCGCCACCGCCACCACCAGGGCCACCCCGATGAGATCCCGCGCCCCGTTCAGGAAGGTCGCCACGTAGTTGGACTCCGGCATCCGGTTGATGAGGGCAATCAGGATGGAGGCGCTGAAGAAGAGGGTGGAGAGCTCGTCGAACCACCAGCCCAGGGTGGGCAACAGATCAATGCCCAGATCCGACCAGGGCACCACCGCATAGATCATCAGCAGGAAGGTGCCGAAGAAGACCAGCATGGTGAGCTTCTGCTTGCCGCTGAAGGCGAGGTTGCCGCTCTTCATCTGGGAGAACTCGTCGTCATAAACGATATCGGCCAGCACGGAGCGGGACTTGTCCTGCTGCACCTGCCTGGCGTAGCGCATCACGAACCAGGAGGCGAAGATCACCAGCAGCAGCCACTGGATGACCCGTAGCCCTATCCCCTCACCGATGGGGATACCCGCGAAACCAGAGGCGATGCCGGTGGCAAACGGATTGACGGTGGAGGCGAGCACCCCGACCCCGGAGCCGAGCAGGATGATCCCGGCCGCCACCATGCGATCGAAGCCCGCCGCCATCATCACCGGCACGATGAGTGCCCAGAAGGCCACCGTCTCCTCCGCCATGCCGAAGGTGGAGCCACCCAGGGCGAACAGGGCGATCAGCACCGGGATGAGCAGCCGCTCGCGCCCGGCGAAGGTACGCACTATGGCCCCGACCCCGGCATCCAGCGCCCCGCTCTGCATGGTCACCGCCAGAAAGCCGCCGATGATGAGTACGAACAGTGCTACGTCCGCCGCCTTGTGAAAGCCCTGGATGGGCGCCTTGAGCACATCGAATACCCCCTGGGGTTGGGAGGGGAGCTCGGTGTAACTGCCGGGTACCGGCAGCAGTCGCTCGTCACCGCTGTAGTCGGCCACGGCCGCTGCAGCCACCGGCTGCTGGGTCTTGGCCGTCACATAGTTGTATTTTCCCGCCGGCAGCACCCAGGTGAGGGCCGCCATCAGGGCGATGATGATGAAAAGCAGGGTATAAACCGTGGGGAGCTGGCGCTTCTTGGGCGCCTCATGGGATGTGGTCATGGCTTTCGTACCTCGGCGGTGCCGTCTGTGATCCGGACAGCGCAAGCCTAGCGGGTTTGTTCGGGGAAAAAGGTGATCGCGGATAATAAACCTGAGGCAACAGGTTGAGTCTGCTGCAAAAAAACAGGGCCCCGCAGGGCCCTGTCTGTGCTGACGACCGACTTACAGCTCGACCACGTCGAATTGCACGTCCGGATTCACGTCCGCATCGTAGTCCACCTCGTCCAGGCCGAAACCGAACAGGCGCAGGAACTCCTGCTTGTAGCCGGTGTAGTCAGTCAGCTCGGAGAGGTTCTCGGTGGTGATGGAGGGCCAGAGATCACGGCAGGTCTGCTGCACGTCTTCACGCAGCTCCCAGTCATCCATGCGGATGCGGGCCTGCTCGTCCAGCGCCATGTCGGCGCCGTACAGGCGGGTGCGCATCATGCGGTCCACCTGCTCCATGCAGCCCTCGTGAATGCCCTTCTCCTTCATGATCTTGAAGGCCATGGAGATGTAGAGCGGCATCACGGGAATGGCAGAGGAGGCCTGGGTCACCACGGATTTGAGCACGGCCACGTGGGCGGTCCCCCCCTTGGCAGCCAGATCGCCACGGATGGCGGTGGCGGCGCGGTCCAGATCTTCCTTGGCACGCCCCAGGGTACCATGCCAGTAGATGGGCCAGGTCAGGTCGGTACCGATGTAGGAGTAGGCCACGGACTTGGCGCCGTCAGCCAGCACACCCGCATCGCGCAGAGCCGCCATCCACAGTTCCCAGTCCTGGCCGCCCATGACGGTGATGGTGCTTTGGATCTCTTCCTCATTCGCCGGCTCGACGGTGGCGGTGATGATCTGATCCTTGTTGGTGTCGATGGCGGTGGAGGTGTAGACCTCGCCGATGGGTTTGAGGGCGGAGCGCACCACTTCGCCGGTGTCCGGCAGCTTGCGCACCGGAGAGGCCAGAGAGTAGACCACCAGATCGATTTGACCCAGATCCTGCTTGATGAGCTCGATCACCTTGGCACGGCACTCGTGGGAGAAGGCATCGCCATTGATGCTCTTGGCGTAGAGGCCGGCCTCTTTGGCGGCCTTGTCGAAGGCGGCGGAGTTGTACCAGCCGGCGGAGCCCGTCTTGGTCTCGGAGCTCGGCTTTTCGAAGAAGACACCGATGGTGGCAGCTCCGCTGCCGAAGGCTGCGGCAATGCGGGAGGCCAGACCATAGCCGGTGGAAGCGCCGATCACCAGCACCTTCTTGGGGCCATTCTCGATGGCGCCCTTGGCTTGGGTGTAAGCGATCTGGCGACGAACATTGGCTTCACAACCGACCGGGTGGGTGGTGGTGCAGATAAAGCCGCGAACCTTGGGTTTGATGATCATGTGTTGTCTCTTATCCGTTTGATGGATGAAATCGGGGCATAAGATACCTCATTGCGGCCCGTTATGGTGCTCTGATGTGTTGAACTGCGGGGAAACAGGCAGGGATCCGTCGCTTTATGCCGCCATGGCACACCCATTGCGCAGGAGATCTCCCCGCCATGGACCAGAGAGAGGCGACGTGAGGACCGGAATGTCACACCCTGAACGAGGCCGTTGTCTGACCTTGCGCCATGTACTAGTGTGCAAGGAAGAGTATTCAAGGAGGAGTCTATGTCACGCATGCTGGTCATCTCTCTCACCTGCCTGGGGCTTGCCACCGTCCCCGTTGTCCAGGCGGCAGTCTATCAATGCGCCCGCGATGGGCAGATCACCTTCAGTGACATCCCCTGCAGCAGCGACGCCAAACCCATGGCACTCAATGTCTATACCCCCTCCCCCGAGGCGGTGGAGCAGGCGGCCAACCAGACCCGGGAGATAGAGCAGAGCCTGGCGAACGGCCAGAAACAACGCCAGGCCGAGGCGCTGCGCACCGAGATCGAGGCCAAAAAGCAGAAGATGAACAACGAGATGACCCAGATCACGGAGAACAAGGCAAGATCCCGCAATGTCTCGGCAGAGATGCAATCGGTCACTACCCGATATCAGAAAGAGATTGAGTCCCTGAACCAGAAACTCTCCACCTTGCAGGCAAAATAAACACTCCCTGTTTCGGGACAGAAAATATACCGAAGTGGCAATGTCGTCACGAGTTCACACATGCCGCACATCCAGAACATCACCCCCTTGGCCGTTTATTTCTCACACCAGAGGATCAGATAGCGGCTTTTTCCCGATCCCCGTAGCCACCTAATTTCACCGCGTTCCAGAAGACTCAACTTTATCCCCACCGAGATCTCTGACGTGCCACAGGGTTCATACGAGGGCGATATATAGGGGCATCGTGACAATTGTCAGTGCCAAAAGAGGCGCCTTCATGCCAATATTCCCTGGGGCCCAAAGCGGTCCACGAGATAAATAACCTTGGTACGAGACCCTACAATTAAGAAGCTATTTATCAACATTGAAAAATAAAAAGTTAATTTGAGCCGACATTCCGCACCTGATTTAGGAATAAATTTGCCGATAGCGCTCACCCAATACCTCCAAAATGATCTGCTGGTCTCCTGTTAGCTCCGTTACTTGTGGCGGAGCTTCTCCCAGTCGATATTCATGGATGCCACCAAAGCGCA